>JBBTSL010000141.1:0-7580 GCA_038064745.1 Patescibacteria group bacterium
CTATGCTTTTCTCACCAATCGCGAAAGCCGTAAATGGTGAGGTCGGCGTAATCAACGCGTCAGCTTTTTTAAATTCTTCATCAAAATCACGGCGAATAAGAGTCCGGACTTGTTGAGCTTTGCGATAATAGGCGTCATAATAGCCGGCTGACAGCGCGTAAGTGCCGATGAGGATGCGCCGCTTCACTTCCTCAGGAAAACAGTCGGCTCGCGATGAAGCATACAAATCATACAAATCCCTAGCCTTGGCGCGGACACCGTATCTGATACCGTCGAGCCGACCGAGATTTGAGCTATCTTCAGATGGTACTATAATATAGTATACGGCAGTCGCATATTTGGTATGCGGCAGGCTAACATCGACAATTTCACAGCCAAGTTTTTTTAATTTTTCAATTGCCCCCAGCGTCCGATCCCTCACTTCCGAATCAAGCCCGGGCAGATCGAAATATTCCTTTGGCAAACCAATCCTCAGATTTCGGATTTCGGATTTCGGATTTCGGATTTCATTAATATAGTCCGGAACCAACTCTGGGACCGTCGTTGCATCCATCTTATCCCGGCCGGCAATGACATTCATGACCAGAGCGGCATCCTCGACAGTCTTCGTGATTGGTCCAACTGTATCGAGCGATGAGGCCATCGGCATGATCCCGTGGCGAGAATTTCTGCCATAGCTGGGACGGAGGCCAACCACGCCACAAAGACTGGCGGGCTGACGAATTGACCCGCCGGTATCCTCCGCAATCGAAAATATGCACATATTATCCGCCACCGCCGCCGCTGATCCGCCGCTTGAGCCGCCGGCCACCATCTTTAAGTTATGCGGATTGCGCACCGGGCCGTACATGCTGTTCTCATTGCTGGCGCCGTGGCCGAACGCGTCACAATTATTTTTCCCAATCAGCACTCCCCCGCTCTCACGAATCTTCCGGATCACGGTCGCGTCAAAGGGCGGAATATAATTATCAAGAATTTTGGCCGAGCCGGTCGAGCGGACGTCTCTAGTACAGATGGCATCCTTCACGGAGAAAGGAATCCCGGTCAGAATTTCGGATTTACCTTTCAATATTTTTTCATCCGCCGCCTTCGCCTCCCTGAGGGCGCTCTCTTCGCAAACCGTAATAAACGCATTCACTTCTGGATTGCGTTTTTTAATTCTGTCGAGGCATGTCCTAGTCAGCTCAACGGAGGTAAATTTTTTACTTCGCAGCCCCTCCGCCGCCCTCACTATCGTCAACTCATTCAAATTCATAGTCAATCGATTCTAAATTCTATATTCTAAATTCTATATTCCATACTTCACTCCTCAAAAACCTCCGGCACCACCAATTCGTTATTTTCAAGCTGTGGCATCTGGCCAAGAATCAGCGCCTGTCGCCCAGAATCCGCCGCGACATCCTCACGAAAGACATCTTCAAGGCCGGTGACCTGAAAAGTCGGCTCGACATCCGTAGTGTCTACTTCATTCAAAATATTCATATAATCCAAAACCGCGGAGATAGTTTCCGCGTGCCGTATTTCCTCATCGGCGCTTAATTTTATCCGCGCCAGTGACGCAATTTTCCTAACTTCCTCGACTGTCAACACCATAAACTTTATTAAATTTACTGCTTTGAGTATAACTCAAAATTGCCAATTTATCAAATCAATCGCTCCCTCCCCTTTCCAAGGGGAGGTTAGGTGGGGTTTGCCGTCCTTTGCGACTCGAAACATTCGAACCGTCACGCGTGCTCACGGGACGGCAAACCCCCTCCAACTCCCCCTTGGAAATGGGGAGAGGCTATTGATTTCCAATTCATTGCTAGGTAATATATCACCATGAAAACCATCACCCACTCCGAGCAGGAGACCAGAGATTTCGCAAAAAAATTCGCCACCCAACTTAAAGGCGGCGATATTTTGTGTTTATACGGCGAATTGGGGGCGGGGAAAACGACGTTTGTGAAAGGTTTGGCGGATGGGCTCGGGATCGCCGAAAATATTACCAGCCCGACGTTTGCGTTGATGAATGTATACATTGTCATTCCCGCGGTCGAATCCCCGCTCGGGCGGGGTAGGGGTGGGTTGGCTAACGTTCACGAACCCACCCCGGCCTTGAGGCCACCCCGCCCAAGCGGGGACTCCGGAATGACAATCAAAAAATTAATTCACCTCGACACCTACCGCCTCAAAGATGAAAAAGAACTGATTGAAATCGGCGCGGAAGACTATATTGGCGCGCCGAACGCGATAACGGTCATCGAGTGGCCGGAGAAAATGGAGGATTTTTTGAGAGAAAAAAAGCTAATTAAGATTTTTCTTAACCACGCCTCCAATAATAAAAGAGAGATCACCGTTCAGGACTAGGGCGATACTGGCGCTCTATTTTTCGCCCAAGCGCTTGCCAACCTTTTTTACTATATCATTTAGCGTCCAATCAGCCTTCACCAGATAATCAAATACGCTATTCTCAAGCGCGTCGACGACCTTCTCGGCGCTATTCAAATTGGTAAGTAAAATCACCGGCACTTTCGCGCCCCACTTATCCTTCCGGAGTCTCTGCAACATCGTCATCCCGTCCATGACCGGCATGATAATATCGAGCAAGATTATATCCGGCCGCTCAAGCTGAGCCGTCTTCAATCCCACCGCGCCGTCTTTCGCGGTTGCCACTTTATAGCCCTCTTTCGTAAATTTCTCGACGAGCACATTGAGCAGAGCCACGTCATCCTCCACGATTAGAATTTTTTTATTTTTCATTTTATTGCCATTAATAAATTAAACTTTAATAATAGTTTTCTCTCCCTGTCGACCTTTTTCTCCTGACAGCGGAATACTGACATAAAACGTCGATCCGACATTCTCCTCTGACTCAAACCAAACCTTCGCGCCCATCGAATCGATAATCGTCTTCACCAGATACAAGCCGAGCCCGGTGCCCTCGGTATCTTTCGCTCTGACATTATCCGCCCGGAAAAACTTCTTGAACAGTTCGCTCTGCTGACGCTTCGGTATCCCGAGACCATTGTCGGCAATAGTTATCAAAACGTTGCCTTCCTTCAATTCGATTTCCGCCCTTACGACCCCGCGTTCCTGGGTATACTTCAGACTATTGGAAAGCAAATTTTGAAATATAAACTTCGTTAATTTCCTGTCCAGCAGCAATTTGGGAATTTTCTTACCGCGGGTATATTCCATGACAATCTTACCTTTATCCACGATTGGCTTCAAGTCCTTGATTGTCTCCTCCATCAACTCGCAAATATCAGACAATTCCGGAGTTATCATAAACGTCCCAAGCTCCATGCGAGAAACGTCGAGTAAGCTATTTACAAGTTCGATCATCCTCCTATTGCCATGGGCGACTTCCCTCATATAATCATCCTGTTTTTTGCTTAATTTACCGGCCTCGCCGTTGAGAAGTAATTCCGTATACCAGCTGATAGCCGTAAGCGGCGTCCGAAGCTGATGTGATGCCAGGGAAACAAACTCGGTCTTGGCGCGATCTAGCGCGACATCCTTGGTAATATCCCTCTCCAGGCCGACGAAAAATATCGGCTTTCCAAATTTATCAAAAATTGGTGAAATGTCGATCTCCGCATCGTAAATTTCACCGTTCTTTCTCTTGTTCTTAACTATACCTGAAAAAACTTTCTTGTCGATTTTGATTGTCTTCCACATCCGTTCATAAAATTCCTTTTCCATGTGTTTCCCCCAAAGATTTCCGGATTTCTTGCCTATTACCTCACTCACCGAATACCCGGTGATTCGTTCAACCGCCTTGTTGGCATAAACGACCACGCCCTCGGGGTTGGTAAAAATAACATGCTCAGCAACGCCGTCAGTGGCCAGCTTAAACTGTTCCAAATCCTTGATCAGGGAATCCTCGTGATTGAGCTTCCTGAGTAGCGCAATACCCAAAAACATCACGACCACCAATTCAAAAACCAAGAAAATTAGCTGAGCTAATTCCGCATTTTTAACTTTATTCTCCGCCATATTCTGAGCGGCCAGCACGGCCTCATCGGTAGTCAAAAAATAAATCTCACTGAGATCTAACAAATCATTCTGTAAAGCTGGATTATTTTTTGATTCGCTAATTTTTTGCTTCAAAACTTGCCAGGCTAGCTTGGACTTCCGAATCTGCGAAATGAATGCAGGGTCAGTCGCCGCCGGCAACCCACGGACACTGTCGCCCTTAATGAGGTCATCTAATAGCTGGTCCAGATAAGTTGATAATTTGGCGGCCTCGGCCGCGCGACCGGCAATCTCAAGCTTAATCAGACGCTGAGTCGCCCCTCTCACATAGCCGGTATAATTTATTATCCGCGCATCCCGTTGATTATTGCCAATTAAAACAATAACAGTAACCCCTTCAAAAAAAACCGCTAGCAGAAATACAATGCCGAAAATTTTGAAAAAATTTGTTATTTTCATGCCTTATAAAATTACTAACCTTGTTAACAGTGTAGCATATTTTAAATTTATACAAAATACTCCAGCTTTTTTGCCAGCCACTCCTTGGCGCGATCAAACCAATTCCTTTGATGGAATCGTGCCATATCAAGCGGCACGGACTTCGACTGCAGATCATTGAAAAGAGCGTTCAGCTCGTCTACCATCCTCACGTCAGTGAATGAGACCGCGCTCTCTTCACGATTCGTAAATGACCTTGGCGTCATATTGATACTTCCAATCATGCCGAGATTATTATCCACCGACATCGCTTTGCCGTGGTGCATATTGGGAAGAAAATATATATTGGCGCCGGCTTTCATGGTAAGATCATAATAAGTTCGTGCAATCAGCTCGGCCAATCGAACGTCCGTTCGGCGCGGCAAAAAAATATTTACCTTCACGCCACGTTTCTTCGCCAGCTCCACCGCCCTCAAAAATTTCCGATCCGGAACATAATATGGGGTCAATAGATTGAAGGTCTCCTTGGCCATATCAAGAGCTTTCAGGAATACCATCCGACGTCGCGGTATGCTGACGCGATTGGGGGAATGAACGATAAAATTAAGTTTCTCGCGCCACAGCGGAATCAAATTTTCAAGTCGAGGGTATAAAAATCGGCGAACATTCCGACGTTTCCCGCCGGACGAAATATAACTTTTCGCGAAGCCGCGCAGAAGCGGACGAGCAAGGTTGCCGGTCAATTTTACATATAGATCATCCCAAGTCTTAAAGGCCGCCTTAATATTTACCCCGCCGAGAAAAACAACTTCTTCATCGATAATCAAGACCTTCCGATGATTTCGACGTATCAGGCGACCGATCCAATTCCGAAGACCAAACAACGGACTGGTCGGATTAAATTTGAGCAATTCTACTCCGGCCTCACGACAGGTTCCCTCGGCTGAAGCGGAGAATTCCGAGCTTCCCATGGCGTCAATAATAAGTTTGACCTCCAGCCCGGCGCGCGCTTTCCGAGCCAAGGCGTCGATGAATTTGTTTCCGATCGAATCATCGACAAAAATATAAACCTCCCAAAAAATCGATTTCTGAGCTGATTCGATCGCCTGATACATCGCATCCCAGGCCTCGGAGGTCGTCTTGTAAAATTGATAAGTGAAGCCGTCGGACATAATTTAAATTTTTCGTTATACTCGGTGAGAAGAGGGTTGAGGGACTGCCTTCGGCTTTGACGGTAAGAACCAAATGCCGGCGATAAAATTTCCAATGATAAGGCCAAATATCAGCGTATCAAGGCTGATAAAGCTGAAGTTCTGCTCCACATAACCGATCGCGATCGTCACGACACCGACGATAAAACCATAAATAAATTCGTTTTTCCAATCGCCAAACATCGATGTCATCGGCTCGATCAGCATCACGGTTGCAAAAAATATCGTCACACCATTGAACAGTCTCGAGCTCAAAATTTCCGTAATCGGCAGATCGATACCGTCGGCCAATGAGATAAGCATAAGGAAGAAAGCTTGCGCCGCAAAAAACGCCACCGCTACCATCCACTTATTCTGCCGCCACAGGATGTATAATCCGCCGAGGAGCAAAATAAAAAATAAAATATTCGCCGCGTCCGGACGAAGAAACCCTCCGAAACTTGCCGGCGTTCGGCTGGTGGACGGACCCCACCAAGCGACCAAGGGGGCGACAAACGACGCCATCGCGAGGGCGAACGCCGCCGGATTCAGCAGGTGGCGTTCCTTGCCAAAATGAAACAATTGCTTCCCAATTACGGCTATGAACGGCAGAAATATTGCCGGAGCGAATGACGGATCGGGCGCAATCACCATCGACAATACCAGCCCGGAAATCACCGACGATAATGGTACATACCAAACTCGCTGACGCCAATAAGTCCAGGCCAGATCGCACACGACATACATGGAGACCGTCACCGCCGAGCTTATCAGCGCAAAATAATTATTAAAAAATACCGCGATATAGACAATCAGCAAGCTAAGATAGCCAATCATGAAATGTTTAATTTTAATCGACGATACTACGGACATAATCGCAAAATGATAGTTTACATTTAAACATTCAAAGCCGCCAGCGCTCCCTCCGCTATCGCATCCGTAATTCGACGCGGGGAAATAGCGTCTCCGACTACGACTGTACTCGGCACCAGCTGCTTCAAAGCGTCCGCTAGACCATCGTTGGAATGAGAGCCGAGGCAAAGCACGGTAGTATCCGCCGGTAACGTCTTCGCGCCGGCTACACCTTCAACCTGGACAGCCTTCGGATTGAAGGCGGTAACCTTGGTGTTGATCTCTATTTTTACTCCCAGATTCTCCAGCCGCGCGAGCAGAAGCGCCCGATCGTCCGGCGGTGCATCGTTCGCGATATTTCCTGCCAGCTCCACGATGGTGACATTATGTTTCCGGACCGCGAGAAACTCGGCAGTTTGGGCGCCGGCGCAGCCGCCGCCGACGATGACTACCCTACCCTTGGCCTTCACTTTCCCTTCCAATAAATCGCGGGCAATCAATACGTTCTTATTGCTAACCCCGGGAAAATTGGGTCGTGCAGGAGTAGATCCGACTGCCACGATGATCGCGTCCGGTCGGTCAGCCCTTGCATTCTCCGGCGTGTATTCGCTATTCAGATGCACTTCAACTTTATAGCGTTTGATATCCCTCTCCAGCGCCTCGCGCAATTCATCCCAACCTTCGCGAAACGGAGAAGCGGCAGCCGCAAATAGTTGACCGCCCAAGCGCTTGCTTTTCTCATACAATATAACACGATGTCCGCGTGAAGCGGCCGTCCTAGCCGCTGACAAGCCGGCTGGCCCACCCCCTATTACTACCACTGTCCGTTTCTGTCCGATTGGTTTGCTAAATGCTTCCTCACGACTGGTGGCCGGATTTACCGTGCACCAGACATCCTGCTGAGCAAACAAACGGCTGATACAGCCCTGATTACAAGCGATGCAGGGATTGATCTCGTTGACGCGCCCGGTTTCCACTTTCATCGGATAGTCCGGATCAGCCAGCAGTGTCCGCCCGATCCCGACGAAGTCCGCCCTACCTTCCGCAATTATTTCTTCAGCCATTTTTGGATCGCGAATTTTCCCGACCGCGATCACCGGGATTGAGACGGCGCGTTTGATCTATTCAGCAAAATGAATA
>JBBTSL010000142.1:0-1310 GCA_038064745.1 Patescibacteria group bacterium
TCACGGCGGTGACGAGTGAGTTGTTGCCAGTTGCGAACCGGAACAACCGCTCGGCAATTTTGGTTCTTTTTTTGCAAAAAGAACCGCCGCCCCGCGGAGGGCGAAACGATTGTAATAATGAGACAGAGATCTTTCGGGGTGAATCCCCTCAAGATGACAATGTGGATTCCCGATCATGGTCGGGAAAGACAAAAAGAAAAATACTTCTATTCCTCATCCGCAAATACCACCAAACGCTTCGAGTAACTCCGTAATTTTTTATTCCAAACCCCAATACAAGTAATAAGATTCAGATGCGCCTTCCTGTCGTCTGATGAGAACACATCCGGCGCGTCTTCGTCAAAACGGTAACTTCGCAATCGCCTCACAACAAAAGTCGAGGTCGCCCCCCTATCATCTACTATAAATATTTTATCTCCCTTTTTTAATTTGGATAAATTTACAAATACCGCCTTCGCGCCATTGTACCAATTTACATGGCCGGCGATCGCCGCGCTGCCAACTTCTCCTGGGCGTGGACCAAGATTGTACCAAGCGACATTGCGAGGGATTTTTGGCACGCCCATCGCTCCGTCCGGTGTTAACCCAACATAATCAACGGTGGCATCGACCTTAATCTTTGGAATCTTCAGGCGAAGTGGCAGCCCAGGGCCGGTTGTTGTAACAGATACATCGGGTGGCAAAAGTTTTTGATCATCTATAATTTGAGTTGATATCGCGTACGAACTTTGGGTCGGGAAATTTATAATCCAGAAAAAAAATATCAAGACGGATACTAGTCCTACAGTGCCAAGAATGAATAAGAACCGCTTTAATACATTTTTTGATTGCATACCACTTTAACATTATAGCACAAAGGCTCCGCATTGGCGGAGCCTTCGGTGCCTTTAGCCGGACCAATATATCCGGACTAAATTTTATTCTTTCGTAGAAGTACAAACGAAGCGGAGCTCAAGACTAGACTACCGGCAAACATGAGAATGCTCCAAAATGAATTATTCTCTAACGGAGCAGACCCGGTGTTCGGAAGTTTCGGTAGCGGTACAACAACCGTCGCGAGAGCAAAATCCCTGACAGTGATGTTGTTAGCCGTTCCCTCAGCTATGGCCGTGTTAAGAGTGGTTTTGGTCAACCTGGCTCGACAGGTATAGGTCCACGTTTCGGTCGGATCAAGTTTCGAATCACCATTTGTATCACCGGAGATAAAATTAACCGGGCTACACTTATCGTCAGTCAGTCGAACATTGCTTAGCGCGACTGTGCCTGGGTTAGTTACTTTTTTGGTATAGGTTACCCAGCCTCCACCAGCC
>JBBTSL010000143.1:0-2630 GCA_038064745.1 Patescibacteria group bacterium
CTATGATGATGGGCGCAATCGACGAGCTCGGTACGGTGGTGTCGATAACAGGAGTTACAACGCCCGGGGTATCGCTAGCCACCACCACTTCCGGCGGCGGAGGCAAATCGCCTACTGCCTCACCGGGTGGAAGATGATAAGCTGGCGGCGGGACAAAGTTTACCGCGAAGGCAGAGGAAGTCGCATAGGCGCCACTCGCGATGCCGTCTTTGCCGCGAAGACGAACATAAACTGTACCGATGGCGACATTGCCAAGTTGGGCGTGAGCATCCCAGGCAAAAGTATGAGCTACACCGGTCGGCGAAGAGCCGAGGGCACTGATGCCACTATGCGCCTCATCAGAAGCTAGCGGGATCATAGTGACCTCTTCTCCGGCAAAAGCGCCGGTCAGAGAATATTCATAAGCGACCAATGATGCAGGATCGCTTTCGGCGTCTTGTATGTTATAGCCGATGCGAACATCGCCATGGCCGGAATATTGAGCTGGTAAAAGATCAATAATTTGCGGCGGACTATTTTGGGTGTAATTGATCGTTATGCCGCTCAAACTTACAGCTTGAGAACCGTTACTCAAAAAATAGGCTCGCCATTTTATTTGATTGGTGCTAGTGGGAAAGGCGATAATGTTGGCATTGATGGTGGAAGAAGAGTTAGTATCGGAAGATAGCGTAGTTGTAACCCAGGACGAACCATTCCAAAATTTCCAGCTCACTCCGTTGTCGCCGGATAATTGGTACTTAATCGAGCCGCCGTCGGGACTGGCTGATTCAACAAACGAATCCCAACTGCGTATTTTTGGCGCGGAAAGTGATGTTATCGGGGTGGTAGTGGGGCTGGAAGTAACGAATACATGAGTGGTTTTGGACCAATTTACCGAAATATTATCAAAACTTGCGGTTCTATTGGCAACGCCGCCCGTGCTTGGCTGAGTACCATAAATACCAACCTTAAGATAATATGTGCCGGAAGTAACAATTTTTGAACTAATATCGACATTGATTACACCGCTCCAGTTGGTAGTCGTAGCAATGATTTCTCCGCTATTCCAAACTGCCGTAGATGTCGCGGGATTGCCGCTGGCCGCGTCAATAAAAGCGTAAATTTTGTAGGTCAGGGGCAGTCCGCCATTAAAAACCGGCACACTCCAATCTAGACTCAAAGTGCCGGTTGGACCGCTAACCGTGGTAGTAAACGGCTGACGCCAAAAAGCGGCGGAAGTTTGGCCGTTATTTATTGATTGCGTGATATTAATATTACCTCCCGGATCGCCGTCGGTCGACACATAATTTTCAGTGTTTGCGCCGCCATTTACCCAGTTATCCACCGCCGTCCAGCCGGTGGAACCAATGTCAAAATCAGAATTTACGCTCGTACTCGCGGTGGTAACGCCAAAATCTTTTAGCCGCGCCGCTCCGCCGACAATTTCAATTACGGAAGTATTGTACATATAGTCGGCCGACGAGCCAAAAGTCCAATTTTGGGTATCAGCCAATAATTTCTGTGGGCCAAGGAGGACTAACGACGCCAACCCAACCAAAGCAAACTTCACAAATAACATTGCTAATACTCCAGCGCCAGAAGTCAAACCGATCCTGCGCCGCAATATGTACTCCTGTATCGAGGAGGGCCTGCTCGGGACTGTATAGACCCCGCCCTTCTGAATCTTGTCCGGCGACACTATTATATATAACGGAAATGAAATAACCACTAGGCCGAGCTCTGTGAAAATCAATAGAAACGCATAATAAACCGCGACATACCAGCGATTTGAATTTACCAAATTTTGTTTTAGATGGAATATTCTTCCCGAGAAACGAAAAAAAATATCCAGCCAGCGCGCGCTCATAGTGTTAGAACGGTTAATAGCACCCCCATCAATAAGATAATAACCAAGGACCAATTGGCAATCGAATCAACGCCTTTTACAATCGAGTCCCAGATGGTAGCCGTAACCTTGAGAAACTGCTCCGGAGCGGCCGGACTCCTGGCGCCGGTCTTCGGATCATAAGAAAAAATTATAATCGAATGGTTGCCGTCGGCCAAGTGAAAATTACTTTGTTGATGTTTAATTACCCAGGAGCCGTCTTCGTTTGGAACTGCGGAGTAAACAGCGGTCTGTGCTCCGGACAAAAGCATCGCGACAGTGTATTGCGGCGCCGCTAGACCAAAAAAAGTATAATCCCCCCCACTACCCTTGACGGCCTTGGTAAGGGTAGGAACCGACATTTTCGGCAGAATTTTTGCCGTTTGCAGGCCAATCTCGGTAGCAACCAACTCACTTTGCAATACATCAGTCTGGCGTAAATTTACAATATCATACAACTGAAGCGGGCCATAAGCGCGCGGCAAAGCGATGATCAACAGTAACTTTATCCCCCAGATAATTAAAATCACACCGACGCCCGTCAAGGTCAAGATACGGCGTAAATTATAATTGGCCGTAATTGGGGCGAATTTCTCGGTGTCCTTAAAATACGCCGATAAACTTACCGGTCTTACTCCGATATAGAGCGGCAAGGACACTATTGCCAAGATGATCTCAAGCAAGACCAGCGAAACGACTTCCTGCCCTACCATCCACCCTACTCTGGTCAAAACAAACTGTTTTTTTGTATAGATCCTGTTTGTCA
>JBBTSL010000144.1:0-3915 GCA_038064745.1 Patescibacteria group bacterium
ATCAACAAACCCCCCGGCTGGACCAGCTTCGACGTGGTGGGGTATTTGCGAACGAAATTGCGCCAACCCACCCCTACCCCGCCCGAGCGGGGAATGCGAAAAATGAAGGTTGGTCACGCTGGTACGCTCGATCCATTCGCGACGGGATTACTCATCATCGGCGTTGGACGCGAAGCCACGAGGCGCCTTGATGAATTTAAAAATCTGAAAAAAACTTACCGGGCTACGATTCACCTCGGCGCTACCAGCAATACTGATGACAAGACCGGGGTAATTACCGAACTGATGGCGACCAATGTTGACCAACCCACCCCCTCCTTCGCTTTGGCTACGGAGGGCAGGCCTACCCCGCGTGCCGCCTGCATAGCCTTTGGCGACGCATGGCCCAAGCGGGGAATTGAAAATGTTTTGAAACAGCTTGTCGGCAAGCAGGAACAAATCCCGCCGATGTTTTCGGCCAAACAAATAGGCGGTACCAGATTATACAAATTGGCAAGAAAGGGAATAGAAATTAAAAGAGAACCGGCCCCAATCGAAATTTTCGAAATCAAGCTACTCAATTATATATATCCCCGACTTGAAATCGAAGTCTCCTGCTCCACCGGCACCTACGTCCGAACACTGGCGCGAACTATCGGCGATAAACTTGGCACTGGAGGCTACTGCGAAGAGCTGGAACGTACCGCCATCGGCGAATATAACTTATCGGAAGCACGAACACCCGATGAAATTTCTTTTCAAATTTAAACTTTTCATCTTGACAGCCCGCTAAATTATTTATACTCTTCCAAAAGAAACTCCTGACCCATGTCGGGTCGGAAATAAAACAGGGAGCAAGCCGTGACTACCACCAACTACAAGAAGTTTCTTCAATTCATGCTGGCAAATTCGCCGAAGAAGGATGCAATCAGCCGGCAGTGGGTGGAGGAAAAAGTAGAAATCATACGACCGCTTTTCGACATCACCGACGCCTTTCGATTTGGCGCGGAGAAAAATCTTAACCCAGACCGAGTGGCTTCGGCGATCGCGCTTGCTGCCGGTAAAACGGTAGAAAATCTCCTCACGATCTCAATCTCCGACCCCCATCCTCTCGAAGGTTGGGTGGCAGAGTCTTGGTTTGCAGTTGGATTACACTACGACCTTCAAGGCAAACTCTATGGGAGCGACCCGCTCCTACGGACCCTGAGCGCGGCGCTAAATGATAACCTTTGGCACCACCTAAGAAACAGCCTCGTCGTCAGCCTGTGGGACGGACTCAGGCACAACCTCGACTGGGGCAGTACCCTTCACAGCGAAAGCGTCGGACTCGTCGTCACCATTGGGCACACCCTCCTAAACAATTTTCATGAAAGCACTTTTCTTTTCATCGGAAGTATTCTGACGGAAAACGCCGAGATGGTTGATCGACTTACTCCGCAGATGAGGGAACTTACCAGCGGCTTTCCGCTCATGGGAAAACAGGTCAACGAACCCACCACCGGATTCGTCTTCGTGGCCTAGACCAACCAAAGGCTGGCACGCGCCTACCACCACCCCCACGTTCGCAGAGTCTGCGAGCGTGGGGGTTTCTAATTTCAGAGACTATAGTCGGAATTGGCAAAGATTGACAATCTCCTTTAGACATGATAAATTGAGTACATATTCATTAATTTGGTACCGAATCAAAATCGAAGAAAAGATCGGTCATGAATCAGAGTCCAGCTATTAATATGACTTTCAAACAATCAGGAGCCTTCATTACAGTAGTTATTAACTCCATTCAAGCGGCCTAAGCCGTAGCTCTTGTTGTCTTCTTCTATTGAGATCCCGATACCATCTAGGGAAATTTTTAATTTTATATGAACGCACTTACCCTGCTCGCAATCATCGTGGCCGCTGGCATCGGGGCCGCCGCCGGTTATCAGCTCCGCCGCAAAGTCGCCCGCTCAGTCGCCAACTCGCTCGAAGCCAAGGCCGAGCAAGTCATGACTGAGGCAAAAAATAAGCACCAGTCTCTGATTCTGGAAGCCAAGGAGAAGGCGGTCCAGCTTCTGGACGATGCCAAAAAGGAAGAACAAAGGCTCCGCCTCGAAGTAACGGCGGAGAAGCAGCGTCTCGAAAAACGCGAAGGTATGTTCGATCAGAAACTGCTCGAATTGGAATCCAAACAAACCAGCCTGCAGGAAAAAATTGAAAATGTCAGCAAAATAAAACTTGAGATTGAAAGCCTGCGCGCTCAGCAAATTGCCACCCTCGAGAAGGTGGCCGGCCTTACCAAAGATGAAGCCAAGGAATTGATCATGAAAAAGGTTGAGGAGTCCGGCAAGAGCGATCTGATAATCCGGATTATGAAACTCGAAAAAGAGTCTTCCGAGGTATTCGATGAGAAGGCCCGCGAGCTGGTCGTAGATGCGATGCAGCGCTGTGCCTCTTCCGTGGCCGCCGAGAACACTTCCTCGATCGTCAACATTCCAAACGAGGAAATGAAGGGCCGTATCATCGGCAAGGAAGGCCGCAATATCAAAACGATCGAAAAATTGACCGGCTGTGAAATCGTGATCGATGACTCCCCGGACTCTATCATCGTTTCCGGATTTTCTAGCATCCGACGTCAGATCGCCAAGATCGCGATCGAGAAATTAATTCTTGACGGACGCATCCAGCCGGCCCGCATCGAAGAATTTGTCGAGAAGGCCAAGCAAGAACTTTCACTTAGTATAAAAAAGGCCGGCGAAGAAGCGCTCTACAAAATGGGCATCACCGGCATTGATCCGAAACTTGTGAACGTCGTCGGACGCCTGAAGTATCGCACCAGCTACGGCCAGAGCGTGATGAATCACTCGATGGAAGTCGGCTATCTCGCCGGCATGATCGCCTCCGAGCTTGGCCTCAACCCGACGCTCGCCAAGAAATGCGGCTTCTTCCACGACATCGGGAAGGCAGTCGACCACGAGACCGAAGGTTCACATCCGGAGATCGGCCATATGATCCTGAAGAAGTTTAATATGGAGGAGGATATCTGCCAGACCGCTCTCACCCACCACCAAGACAAGACCTACAATATCTATTCCGCCGTGTCGAAGGCCGCGGACGCCATCTCAGCCTCTCGCGTCGGCGCTCGCCGCGATAGCTACGAACAATATGTCACTCGCCTGCAAGATCTCGAGAAAACCGCCGGCGGATTCCCCGGTATCGATAAGGTCTATGCGATTCAGGCCGGCCGCGAGGTGCGCGTCTTCGTTAAGCCAAACGAAATTGATGATTACTCCGCCTTCCAGCTGGCCAAAGATATCGCTCATAAGATTGAACAGGAACTTAAATATCCGGGAGAAATTCGCGTGTCAGTAATTCGAGAAACCCGCGTGGTTGAATACGCGAAATAGTCTGAAATCCGACTTCCGTAATCCGATTTCCGAGGGTGTGGACAAGTATATTTGCTTAATATAGCCAAAAGAAACTAGGCGTGCTACACTTAATCAAGCAAATAGGAGAAGTTATCTTTAATTAGAAGGGTGGTGAATTATGAATAAAGCTGAATTATCACAGGTTCTCGCGGAAAAGTTGAAGGTGTCCAAGCGCGAAGGCGAAGACATGGTCAACGCCCTCCTCGAAACTGTCACCGAAACATTGAAGAGCGGTGGTGAAGTAGTTTTGACCGGCTTCGGCGCTTTCAGCGTCAAACAGCGCGCAGCCCGCGTCGGCGTAAACCCACAACACCCAGAACAAAAGATCCAGATCCCAGCCGTCAAGGTTCCGAAATTCAAAGCTGGCAAAGCTCTCAAAGACGCCCTCAAATAATCTACAAAAAATTTACGTAATAAAAATCCTCTGTGCAAACGGAGGATTTTTTTTCCGCCAAAGGCGGAAATAAAAAAACCAGACGCCGATTATAATCCCATATATATAGAAGTATAATCGGTGAGCGTCTGGTTTCTA
>JBBTSL010000145.1:0-1106 GCA_038064745.1 Patescibacteria group bacterium
CTCCCAGACCATCCGCCGCGCTATCCAGGCGCAGGAGGTTACCTATGTTGTCGTCGCCGGACGTTACAAACTGAACTTCGAAAGCCTGGTCAAATGGTCACAACACCACACCACCGTCCGGAACAAATTAATGAAGAAAGGCATTGGCCAATATGTGGATCGCTGGAAAATAAAAAATCCGCTCTATTCTCCGAACCCGAAATCACTAAAGAAACCGGACGAAAAACCTGCTGAACAAAAAACTCCACTTATATAAGTGGAGTTTTTTTTGGCGACGAGACCTCATCCTCGCCTTCTCCTTAAAGGAGAAGGAAACGATTTCCCCGCTCCTCCAAGGAGAGGCGGGGTGAGGTCTTGCAAATTACTTCAGCTACCCCCGCCTCACCTTCAAATATATCATCGCCATGAGAATAGTCTCACTCGCGATAACAACCGAACCGAGCACATCGATAATGCCAATAAAATTTCTAAGTCCAAACAGAAACAATGCAAGCGGAACCGACACGACGAGAAATAATGCTGCCGCATCGGGAAGTTTATTATCCCAAACCAGCGTCTCGCGCAGAGCCGTGCCAAGCCCGATGAAGCCGGTGCACATCGCCAGCGCCGCAAATAAATTTGCAATAAAGGATACCACCGGACCGAACGCCCGCCCCAATCCCACGGTCGCTATCTCGGTCGTGGCTTGTCCGGTGAAGCCGACCACCGAAATGGCGAACAAAGCATACAGGAAAATCGGAATCAAGGTCCCAATGATGAGAGCCTTCCTGAAGTCCCTAGCGCGATTTGGTAATAGCGCGTGCGCCTCGGCGATGGCCGCAGTCCCATTCAAGGCAAATAAAATTACACCGAACGGAAGAAATAATTTACCGGCGTCAAAGAAAAACATCTGCTCGATCTGGAATCTCGGCAATGCCAATATGGCAAGGCCCAGAATAATGGCCATAACAATACTGCCGAATAGCTTGTCGATCGTTTTTATTCGCCGAAGCCCACCCCAAATAATAAAACTTCCGACCGACCAGAAAAAAATACTCCACAGGAACGAACTCCCCCCAAACATCGCCGAAAGCGCGATCCCTTCGCCGACAATATACACAAGTAAT
>JBBTSL010000146.1:0-6373 GCA_038064745.1 Patescibacteria group bacterium
AGGGTGTGGTAGGCGAAGGTATCCCGGTTTCCAACTTTCTCAAAGCTAACGAGATTATTGCAGCAGAAGCCAAACAAGCGAATAGCCAAGGGAAATTGGTCGTCGTGGATGGAAACTTTTACCATAAGGAGCAGATTGACCAGCTCGTCGAGCTCCTTGGAAAAGATATAATAGTGTTTACGCTCAAAGCTTCTGTTGAAGGGTGTATCGCGCGCGATGCGGCAAGAGTGAAATCTTACGGCGAAGATGCTGCACGAGTAGTGCATATGTTTGTATCTGCGTTTGATTACGGAACAGTGATCGATACCGAAGAGAAAACATCAGAAGCAACCATGCAAGCGATTATGAAAAACCTTCAAGATAAGGATGCCTCTGTTTATAATAATCCTAAATATTACGAGATAGCTTTCGCTTTTCGAGACATTCGTCAGGAAGTTAATTTTATCGAAGACGTTATAAAGCTTCATTCTCAGGTTCCCGTCAAAACATTTCTGGAATTAGCGTCAGGCAATAGCCCACATATGATTGAGCTTTGCCATCGCGGATATCGTTACGTTGGCATTGAATTGGATAAAGAAATGATTCGTTTTGCTGAAGATAAAATTTCCGAGGCACATATTCCTGCCAAGGTTGTGGAAGCAGACATGCGACGTTTTTCACTCCCTGAACATGTGGATTGTGCTGCGGTTTTTCTTGGGTCATTATATGTGCAGAATGATGAGGAATTGATTTCCCATCTTCATTCCGTCGCCTCCACGTTGCGTAGTGGTGGATTGTATATCCTCGACGAGGTTGTAGAATTTTTTTCTGAAGACGTGCACCAACAAACGTGGGATATGCAGGAAGGTGATATAAAAATTACCACGACCTATGCCCCGTACTACTTAGACGAAAAATCAACAGTGATGACTGGAAAGATTACTCTTGATGTAGCGGACGGACAAAAGAAGTTTCGCTTAGAGCATACAGAGGTGAAAAAAGTATATTCGGCATCGGATTTCATACAGCAGGCTGAGCGAACAAACGAATGGGAGTTTGCGGGATCATATAGCGATTTCGATATACATAGTGATCCTAAGGAAAAAGCAAGAAATATTTTAGTGCTGAGAAGAAAATAGTAATGATCCGTCTATGATATTCCCTCCAAAATTAAAGGTTGGCGATGAAGTGCGTGTGATTGCGCCTGCCAAAAGTTTTCTTCCTGCTTTTACTGCTGAGATGCGTTCATCTGCGCAAGAAAAACTTGAGTCGCTAGGATTAGTGGTGACTTTCGGTGATTTTGTAGACGAAGCGGATGAGCTGCTCTCGGCAACTGTAGAACATCGGCTTTCGGATTTGCACAGTGCGTTTGCTGATCAAAATGTGAAAGCGATCCTGTGCGTTCAAGGAGGAAGCCAATCAAATCAGCTTTTAAAATGACTCGATTACGATCTCATAAAGGCGAACCCGAAGATTCTGTGTGGTATGTCTGACATTACGGCACTCGCAAGCGCGATTTACAGGAAAACTGGTCTCGTGACATATTCTGGCGCTGGCTTTACTCTCTTTAAGGAATCGAACACCGTCAATTACACGTTGGAGTATTTTCAGAAAGCATTATTTTCAAAAGATCACATTGTTGTAGAACCTTCTCGCCTATATTCAGATAAGCGGACTGTAGACGAAGTACGCAAAAATGAAGAGTATTGGGTTATGAATGAAGGTGAGGCACAAGGGACAAGCATTGGCGGTAATCTCATCACCATGAATATGTTGCAAGGGAGTGATTTTATGCCCGATCTCCTCGGTTCCATTCTGTTTATAGAAGATAATGAAAAAGAGAGCAATCGTGCGTTTGCCAATCATTTGCAAGCCATCATTAATCAACCAAATTTTTTCGGTGTGCAAGGTCTTGTAATCGGGAGGTTCCAAGACGGAACTCAAATGAATCGTGAGCTTTTAAACAAAATCCTTAAATCAAAACCAGAACTTCAACACATGCCAATTATCGCGAATGTTGATTTTGGTCATACTGTTCCAATGATTACGTTCCCTATTGGGGGAGAGGTGAGAATCAAGGCTACTTCGGATGCCTCTTTGGAAATTCTCGTCCACTAAACCTCGATCTATGACCAATACATCAATGATATTTTTTGTTACAGGAGTATGTGGTGCAGGAAAATCCTCCGTCATTCCACACTTATTAAGTCTGTTAGATCCTGAAAAGTTTGCCATTCATGACTTTGATAAACGTGGAGTTCCAAACAATGCTGATCGAAGCTGGAGAATCGACGAGACAAAACATTGGCTCAACGTGGGCTTTGAAAATTCGTTAAAAGGAATCAAAACGATCATTTGTGGTTTTGCACGACCAACAGAGCTTATGTTATTGCAACATCACGAAATATCTTCCTGCATTCTTTTAGACATTGATGAGCCAACATTACGCGGGAGAATACAGGGGAGATATACAACAGAAGCCTCCGTCAAAGAACTTTTCAGAGCAACAGGAAAGAGTGTAGAAGCATTTATTGAAGACAATGCAAACTTCCTAAAAACTCTTCGTGCCGAATGTAAGGATCATAACTGTTTAGTCGTTGATACAAATCTTCTCACCTCAGAACAGGTTGCGAAACAAATCGTTGGCTCTCTTTGAGAAACTGACAATTTGCTTGCATCTTCTCCATGCTGATTTTAACCTGCTGGTAGATAGGGATTAGTTCAGTAAAGACGTAGCCTGGGGAGCCAACAAAAAATCTCAGTTTCGCCGAGGTTTTTTTGTTTGACCCAAGTGGGACTTCAGAAAAAGAATCTGGTAAACTCAGATCATTATGAACATTTATTCAAATGAGCTAGCAGAAAAGTACTCCAACAAAAGGGTTACCATGAAGAATGCAGATGCTGAGCTTTTTGGATTGGTAAAAAGGATTGGCATTGCTGGAAAAGATGTGCTGGATCTAGGCAGCGGTGACGGCACGCAGTCTGCTAAATTACTGAATCTAGGCGCGAGGAGCTTGATCGGTCTCGACATGAGTCCAGCCATGGTGCGACTTGCTCAGGAACAAAATGCTGCAATTAAATTTGTACTCGGTGATGCAACAGCTATGCCGTTTGAAGATGCGAGTTTTGATATCGTCTTTTCCAGTTTCATGCTGCAGCATTGTAGAGATACTGCACAGCTCATGCGTGAAGTCGCACGAGTGCTAAAAAATGATGGGTATTTTGTCGCCGTCTTTAACACCGTCGAGACGAATAATGTAGATATTTTCAATAGTGAAATGCCTATACTGCTTGGAACAGATAACGATATCACCGTGTACGATCTGATTAAAAGCGATGAAGAGGTGCAAGGTGCCATTCACGATTCAGGGTTGCGCTTAGTACGGTATGAGGAAGATGATAATGCTCGCGCCAGCATTGATCCGAGCTTTAAACACTTTGCGGATATTAAGAAATTGAAGGCAATTGTATGCCTTTGCCAAAAACTACAATAGTTAGAACCGAGCGAGCCATACGTCTAATGTTATAAATTAAACAAATATGCCAACAATAAATCCTTGGATCAACTTTAACGGCAATGCTGAAGAAGCGTTTGCATTTTATAAATCAATATTTGGTGGCGAGTTTACAAAAATTTTTCGTTTCAAAGATATCGCGAGTGCAGAATTTCCAGTACCAGACACAGAAGCAGAAAAAATCATGCTTATTGCTTTGCCGATTGGTAAGAATACTGTGTTGATGGCAAACGATGTGCCTTCGTTTATGGGTAAAGTGAATGAAAATGAAAACCGAAGTAAAATTTCGATTAGTACAGAAAGTAAGGAAGAAGCAGATAAATTGTTTAACGGCCTTTCGGCAGGAGGAGAAGTAGAGGGACCTATGGGTGATAGTCCTTGGGGAACATATGCGGGTATGTTCAGAGACAAATATGGCATCGAGTGGATGGTAGAATTTTCAGTTGTTAAATAATTACTTAGTTTTTTCGAACGTAGCTCCATTCTTTAGTCGCCCCATTTTTTGGTTTGCTGAAAATAGTCGAAAACATTGACCATTGTTTGATTTATTGCTATTGTCGCTCGTTGAGTTCAAAAAATATGAAAAAAATCTTCTTTAGTTTCTTTATTGCCGCGGTGTTGTTCGCGGTGACATACAGTGTCCAGGCTGCCCTAATCCCGGGCACTCTAGTGAAATGTGCCGAAAGTCCAGATATTTATCAGGTTTCAACACGATACGAGAATCGACTTGAGCTTATTAAAAACGAAGTTGTTTTTGTGGCCAGCGGTTTCCAGTGGAATGATATCGTTTCTGTATCGTGCGACGATATCGAAAACGCCTCGCTGTCGTTCATTGGTTTCCCAACCGAGAAGCTTCTTAAATTTGAAGGGTCACCAGAAGTGTACGAGAATCGATTAAATTGCGAATCTGCCAGCTCTAGCACCGCTCAGGGATGCGGCGATGTGTTCTATCACATTCCAAACGAAGCAACTGCGGAATTGTTGTTCGGATCTGCATGGGAATCCAAAATAGTCGAGGTATCTGCGAGTTTCAAAACGTATTTCACCCCTTCCGGCGAGGGATATATTTTCCCATCGACCATGTAGGTTGTGACGGATTTAATAAAAATACCCTCCAGCTTTCCTGGTGGGTATTTTTTCTAGTGGCTACCTAAAACAGGAAAACCGCCGCTCGTGCGACGGCTTCCGTTGAAGTCGTACTGAGCGACGGTCAGGGTTCGGCGGCGTCAGTCGACGCGTTCGAACTTGGTGACGACGAGGTGGGTCCCCGGACCGTAGCCCTTCTCGAGGGAGCCCGGCATGATGACGCCCCCGTCTCCCCAGACGGGGTAGACCTCGGGGTGCATGTTCCGAGCGCTCTGCTGCGCGGCGAGACGCATCAGCGCCGTGGCCAGCGCTTCGGCCGACTCGAACGGGAGGATCGGCTCCAGGGTCTCGTCGTACGAGCCGTCCTGGAAGACGAGGAAAGTCAGTTGGTAGCGGATCATGTCGGGTGCCTTGCTCGAACGCCGTGAGTGGTGGCGGCAAAATTCGAGAGGAGAATGTATCACAGTAAGAAAAGAAAAACAATCTCATCGCATCGAGAAAGATCAGAAAACTTTAATATTGAAGAATCACAGCTCTAATACGTTCCGTCACCTGATATACTTTTTTCACTAAAGTAGAGCAAGCCACTATGACGACCAAACACCGAATCTATACCATGAGCTTTGCCAGTATCTATCCTTTGTATATCGCAAAGGTGGAGAGGAAAGGGCGCACGAAAAAAGAAGTCGACGACATTATTCGTTGGTTAACGGGGTACAGTCAAAGGGGCTTAGAGTCTCACTTGAAGAAATTGACAGACCTCGAGACTTTCCTGATGAAAGCTCCTCGGTTGAATCCTGCACGATCGTTGATTCAAGGCGTCGTATGTGGTGTTCGCGTGGAAGATATTAAAGAACCGACGATGCGGGAGATTCGTTACTTGGATAAACTCGTCGACGAATTGGCAAAGGGAAAAGCGATGGAGAAGATTTTGCGGAAGGGATAGGATTGAGATACTTCATATGGCCAAACAAACAATCTCTAGCGGGACGGTGCATACTATGCCGTCGGATATAGGTAAGGCGCTTGCTGCTGATAGCGCGGCCAAAAGAGCGTGGGAAGATTTGACACCACTCGCCCGCAATGAATGGATCTGTTGGGTGACGTTTGTGAAGAAAGAAGAGACAAGAAAAGAACATGTGCAGAGACTGATCGAGGAGCTGAAAGAAGGGAAGCATCGGCCATGCTGCTGGATCGGTTGCATTCATCGTACGGATAAGGCGATAAGTCCATCGGTGCGAGGAGTGCTTGGGAAGCGGCTGAATAAAAAATGAGAGTCTATGCTCGACGACATCAAAAAATATAACGCAGCGCAACTAGCTGGATACAAAAAGATCTGCAATGCGCTGATGAAAGTAATTGGGCAGGAGCTCAAAAAAGCCGAACGCAAAATGTGGCACGGGAGTCCGGTGTGGTTTCTTGATGGAAATCCTATCGTCGGCTACAGCGTGCGCAAGCATGGAGTACAGCTTTTGTTTTGGAGCGGACAGTCGTTCAAGAACAGCGGTTTAGACCCCGAAGGTTCGTTCAAAGCCGCCGAGATGTACTATGCCGATATTGATGAGGTGAAGATCACTGTTCTTCGTGGTTGGCTCAAACAGGCAAAGCGCATTCAATGGGACTATGGAAATATCGTGAAAAGGAAGGGGAAGCTCGTAAAAATTGGTAATTGGTAGGCGTAACCAAGTATGAACATGTTCAAGAAAACAAAAGCAACGACGGTGGCGAGCTATCTTGCGGATGTGCCGGATGATCGTCAGGAACTCGTTCGTTTCCTGCACGCATTCATTCAG
>JBBTSL010000147.1:0-2349 GCA_038064745.1 Patescibacteria group bacterium
TGGGGGGATGGTATAGGTTATTTGTTTATTTTTCAAGGGTTGGGTTCGCTACTACCCCTTTCCAAGGGGGAGTTAGAGGGGGTTTGCCGTCCTATGCGATCCCGGATTCATTTAAAAAAACAATCTCGATTTTTGTCGAGGATGTTTTGTTTGGCACGCTTATTATTGTTTTCAATAATTTCGACAGATTTCCGGTGGTTTGCTGTTGCGGGACTAATTTGATGTTTATTATAAATTATATTTCGACTTCTCCCCTAATTTCATTACCTTTTTTATCACGGTCTTCTGTTAGTTTATCTATTTGAATATTTATTTCTGATATTGCTGCATCTCTTGCAGCGTCAAACCTACTCATGGTATCGATTAGACTACGCATTACATTCTCTTTTCCTCCGCTAGCCGACATTTTGTTTCTTGGATTAATGTCATGAGCGGCCATATCCATTATTGCTTTTTTCATTGCATTTTCTTTTGAATTAGTAAAGGAAATATTTATTCCTTCCAAAGTACCACTTAATAGCTTCAATTCTTTAGCATAGGCTGCTTCTAATGTGTTCATTCTTTCGTCCGCTGTTTCACCCACTCCCACTGGAATTTCGGAAGTAGGCGCCACCCAACTATCCGCCCCTGGCGGTGTGTCGCCCTTGTTATCGATTGTCATAATTTTAATTTAGTAAATTACATAGTCAATTATACATCGGGGGGGGGATTTGCAAGGCCTGATGTGGATAAGTTTTATTTTCATTTTTTTTAAAATGAAGTCGACCAAAAAGCAACTGCCGAGGAATTCTCGGTAGTTCACGATCGCAAAGTAAAAAAGATTTTGAAAAATAAAAAAAGGAAGGTCTAAAAAAACAATCGGCACCCACGATTGATCTGTGGGTGCCATAAATTTTGCCGCTTGGGAGTCACTTCCTCTAGGCTTGGCCGAGTGCTTACTCGGACAGTGTCATTGGGTTTGGGCGGCTCTCCGGAGGCGGCAGAGGTTTCGGGAAGTTGGCGGGCGGTAGTGGGCGATCGTGGGTCGGCCACCAGCCAGGCTTCTTCGGCGGACGTGGCGGTTGGGGGCGGGGAGGTACTGGCGATTTGTCGCCGTCGTCGTCGTTACAGCGGATGATGCAATAGCTCATGGAGCTTCTCCGTCTTCATGCTTGGAAACATTCCAAAGCGAAAATATTTTATCATAAAAAAATGTTGTGGACAAGGATTACGATAGATTTTTACAAAAAAGTAAACAAAACCCGGCTCCGCGTCGGGTATTGTTTGGCTTTTATCCATAAAGTGGACACTGTGAGGCACTGCCCGAGCAAGTCTTTTTTGGCTTAAAATTGACGAGTTTGGATAAAAGGTATATAATAAGGTGAATTTAAAATCATTATTTCATCATGAACGTCTCCGAACTCGCTCGACAACTCAGAATTGACCCCGCGAAACTTCTGCAAGTACTGCCTGAGTTTGGTTTTGACGTCGGCGCGAAAGCGGTGAAGGTTGACGACCGCGTTGCCCAGCAGATCCAGCGTCAGTGGAAGCAGATTAAATTTATCCTGGAAAAGAGGGAAAAGGTAGAACGCGAGAAACAGAAGGAGCTCGAGAAGGAAGCGCGCAAGAAAAGCGGCGTCAGTGTGGAAGTTCCTCCGAAGTTGACCGTGCGTCAGTTGGCCGACCTCCTTAGTTTGCCGATTACAGTTTTGATTAAGGAATTAATGAAGAATGGCATCCTCGCCGCGCAGAATGAAAATATTGATCGTGATACGGCCGTCATTGTTGCCGAGGATCTTGGTTTCACAGTTAAGAAAAGCGAAGCGGTGGCGGAGGCGGCGACCAATGAACACGTCGAAGGTCTGGAAGTCGCGCGCGGCGCCGGCAAATTGGAATCTCGTCCGCCGGTCGTAGTTGTCATGGGCCACGTTGACCACGGCAAGACGAGCCTCCTTGATGCGATCCGCCATACCAATGTTATGGGCGGCGAAGCGGGCGGTATCACTCAGCACATCGGCGCTTATCAGGTAGTCTGGACCAATCCGAAATCCAAAAAGAAAGACAAGCTTACCTTCATCGACACTCCGGGTCACGAGGCGTTCACCGTCATGCGTAGCCGCGGCGCCAAAGTGGCCGACATTGCCATCTTGGTCGTTGCCGCTGATGATAGTGTGAAGCCACAGACGATCGAAGCGATAAATATTATCAAAGCCGCGAAGCTGCCTCTCATGGTGGCGATAAATAAAATCGACAAGCCGGGCGCCGATCCGAAACGCGTTCGCTCCGATCTCGCCCAGCACAATATCCTTACCGATGATTGGGGCGGGGAAGTGCCGGTGGTGGAACTTTCTGCCAAACAAAAATTAAATA
>JBBTSL010000148.1:0-1106 GCA_038064745.1 Patescibacteria group bacterium
GATATTTTTTTCCTTGCCTTTGAGATAGGCCATGTTTGGGATGATGTAGTCGATGCCGGGCATGTCCTCCTCTGGAAACTGAAGACCAAGGTCGATGAGGATAATATCATTACCATATTCGACGAGTGTGCAGTTGCGGCCGATCTCCTCGAGTCCGCCGATGACGGCGACGCGGACCTTGTGTTTGCCGTCCGGCAAAGTTATCGGACCGAAGCCGGGGGCCGGGTCTTTGGAATTTTTATAGATAGCGGTTCGTTCCGGCCTATCAGACTGTCTGTTATGAGGCATCGCCGGCTTGCCGGTCTGGTAGACGCGCCTTCGACCTGCAAATTGGCGAGGCGGATTTTTGGCTGCCGGTGACGCCGGCAGGTGTGGTGGGGAGAGGACGGTGCCGCCTGTCTTGGACGGAAGCACGGCGCTCTCAAACTTTGAGTTTGGGACCATAGTATGAATTAAGAAGATGAGTAAATAAAAAAGTAAGTAAGAAATAAGCAGTAAGCAGTAAGAAACTTACGGCTTATTCAGCTTATAAGCTTATTTCTGTACCGAGTGCGGACGGAGGGACTCGAACCCTCAAGGATTGCTCCATACGCTTCTGAGACGTACGCGTATACCAGTTCCGCCACGTCCGCATTTTTTCTTGCTATGAACCCTACGTGGTTCATGGTTTCCACTTCAGTTTTGTTTTCAGATACCACTTTGATATTTCAGAATAGCGATCAGCCGGAGACTTCAGAATGCCGAAGGTGACGTTTTTTATCTCCTTGTTAATAGCCATCGTATGGATCGGAGAATATAGAAATATCGCGGGAACATTCGTGGTGAGAATATTTTGGAATTTTCGATATAGCTCTGTCCGGGCGGCCGTATCAGCGGTGGCGCGCGCGTCCTCAAGCAATTTATCCGCGGCGCGATCGCTGAAGCCGGAGAGGTTCAAGCCCGGGAACTCCGTCTGAGACGAATGCCAGAAAGGAAACGGATCCGGATCGCCGCCGATGATTTCGCTATAGAGCATGATATCGTAGGCGCGATTTTTTATTTATTCGCGAGCGAGCCGTCCGGCCGCGACTGTTTCTCCCGAGGTTTTTTTTCCGCCCAATTACCAC
>JBBTSL010000149.1:0-2557 GCA_038064745.1 Patescibacteria group bacterium
CATCTCCTTGGGCTGAGCTTTCGTCGCGGGGAGGAATCTCGTGCCGAGCCCGGCGACGGGGATGACGAGTTTTGTGACTTTGGACATAATTCAAGAGAACATTAAAACATGAGAACAAAAGAACATAATAATGTTTGGACACATTATAACAAACTATCAGAGGTTAAAGCAAACGATAAGAAATATCCGCCAAAGGCGGACCCGCCTCTGGCGGGAAAAGAAAGAAGCCGGCACCCGCGTTGCTATGCGGGGGCCGGCTCGGACTTTATGGTATTTGTACCACCACTGCATCTACTTGACGGAACACGCCTCGGTCGGTGGCTTAATCTCAAGACACTTGACTAGTTCCGGGCGCTTGTCCCTTAAGAACAGGATCGTTTTCCGAACATACTCCTCGGTAGTAATCGACCCATCTCCTCCCTTGGACAAGTAATTCGGCTTGCCGCTATGCCAGCATGCCAAAACTGCGCAAGCGTTGTGATACTGGTCCCAATATCTACCTTCCTTACAAGACGTGATCAATTTCTGCCACGTACTGCTGGCTCGAAACTCCGCAACTGAAATCTCTCGCCCGAGACACTGCCGGCTCCACTCCGGGATATTGTCGGGCATGATCTGGGTGAATCCGCTCGCTCCGATCGCGTTTTGCGCCGCATAATTCAGCCGCCGATTCGTCTCCAAACTTTCGGTGGCCGCGACGATAAACGCTATGTTTTCGTTGTCATAACGCGAACGGGCACGCTCATCTCGCTGCCGAGGCTGCTCCGCCGTCAGAGGCACAGACACTTCAGACCTCACCGTACCTTTCTGCTTGGTTTGGCTGTCAGCACAGCTCGAGATGACTGCCAACAATGCGACACAGCCTGCCGTTTGTCTTGTAATCACGTTTTATCCTTCGGACCATGTGGTCCATTGGGGGATTGAATTGCAAAAGAGCTTTTGGCTAATCCATCGCTAACCTATGCGATAAACTAGACTTAGAAGTCTACCATAAAATGAGCAGTTTGTCAAGAGGTAACGAGACCAAAAAAACTGCATAATTAATGCAGTTTTAACGGAAAATTACCCGAGTAAATTTCCAACCCACCCCTACCCCGCCCAAGCGGGGAATAACTCGAGTTTGAAATTTGTCATTTGGATTTTGAAATTTCTTTAATGCACCTCTTCCCAGCTACTAATGGCATAGATCGAGCTGTGTGGAAATCCTAGCGGCGGATTATTCGTCAGATGATTATCATAGGTAGAGCTCACGCTTTCAAAGCCGGATACGATGGAGCCGCCCTGAGAGACATAATGCCAGGTCCAAGCTCCGGCCGAGGCGATCGAGCCGTAGAGGTTCAGCTGGTCCCTCTTGTCGCCGGAATAATAATAACGTTTGGCAGCGCCATTGCCGGTGAAGAGAGCGCCGTCCAGCGTGAGAGTCTCGGGCACGTCATGCGGAATAATAATGTCCTGCCCGGAGACTAATCCAACATTGCTCGAACCATCTCGCTTAAAATAAGTAAAATTATTATTAAAAATAATATCTTTCCCGTTGGCGACCCCGACTGTCACATTACCATTCACAACTCCATCCACCCAGGTGGTATCATCAACATAAATTAGACCGTTGCTCGGTAACGGGTAGGTGGTGCCCGCATCGGTCGTCTTCACATCCACTGTGAACCAGACATTATTATCACCATCCGGATCGTCGCCCTTGTATGAGTTTACCGCGTTAACTTTCGAGGCGGTAAAATTGCCGTCCGAAGTAAAGTGCAACAGCCAGCCATATTTGCCCGATGATGAGAAATACGAGCCGTCGCCATAAGCTTGAGCGCTTGCTTTGATAAGAGTCAGCGCTTCCGTGCCGCCACTGAAATCTTCCGCCGGCACCGGGAAACTCCAAAACGTCTCCGGTCCGCCCTGCCCCCAGATACCCGGCTTCGTTTCATTCTGACAACCACTGCCATGGATCGGCGTACACTCATATTCCAATACTGCGCTTGTGACCGGCGCGTCAGTGGTGCCATCGAAGCGAACGCCGCTATTGGAATGTAATTTACCGTGAACCACATCATCATTTCCGATCCAGACGGAGGTGTTGCTGACATAGGCATAGTCTGTGAGCGAGTGTGGAGTGAACTTCGCCCGGATCGTGCGCCGGCTCTGCGTCTGGTTCGATAGCCAGCCAGTCGATTCGACGATCGCTTGCGTCGAGGTGCCGCTTGGCGCTGTAATAATCAATGAAAAATAACCGATCACATCGCCGTTATTATTTTTGAATTCATGGACGTATGGCTGAGGCGTCGTGGTCCCATCGGTGAAATCCAGACCGTTCTTGGCGAGATGCCAGACATAATAATTTATCCCTGACTCGGCGATCTGAAAAGCTTTCTCGCGATTCTCGCGATAGACCGTCGCTTTATATTCAGAAGTAGTATACGTGGCGGCGATCGTGACCACGAAAGAGAAAGCCAACGCGCCAAAGACCATGACATAGAGGAGGATACTGCCTTCGTTTCGTAGACTTGCGAGTCGTTCGATTCCCCGCTTGGGCGGGGTAGGGGTGGGTTGG
>JBBTSL010000150.1:0-3298 GCA_038064745.1 Patescibacteria group bacterium
TGGTGGACCGCACCGGGCTCGAACCGGTCACCCCCGCGTTGCAAACGCGGTGCTCTACCAAATGAGCTAGCGGCCCGTAATAAGGTAAAAGTTATAAAGTTATCAAGTTGAAAGTCGGATGATTATTGGTCAACATTATCAAAAATTCACAGCAAAGTCAATGTATGGTATATTAATAGTAGGTTAGAAATTAGTAAGTAGAAAATAGAAATTAAGAATATGAACGATTATATTTCAAATGAATTTTGGCTGGGTTTCCAGGTGTTGGTGGCAATATTACTCGGCGCGATTTTGGGTTGGCAGAGGAAAAGCTGGGGCAAGTCTGCAGGACCGCGCACTTATGCGCTGGTTACCGGTGGATCGGCACTGTTTACTATTCTTGCTCGGGCTGGCTTTGGATCCCTGGCCGGCGGGAGCGGTATCGCGGCCGGTATCGTGACTGGTATCGGTTTTCTTGGCGCCGGACTAATATTTCATCGGGAGGAGCATATCGACGGACTTACCACCGCGGCCGGGCTCTGGGCATCGGCGGCGATCGGGATGGCGGTCGGCACATCACATTATATTTTGGCGATTTTGACAACGGTGCTGGTATTGGTGGTACTCGCTCTCGACGATGAACGGCTCCACACTAAAAATACTCGGTTGTTGAAAAAGGACTAGCCCATTTTTAAAATTATCCGCCATCGAGGCGGTTTTTTTGTCTCCTCTCCCTTTCCAAGGGAGAGTTAGAGAGGGTTTGCCTTCCTATGAGCACGCGTGACGACGACACCAAAAGTTCGAGTCGCAAAAGAAGGCAAACCCCTCCTAACCTCCCCTTGGAAAGGGGAGGGAGCGATGACATTATTTCAAATAAATATTTCCCAGCCAAAATAAAACTACCGCGTAAATAAAATGAAGATGAAAACGCTTCAGGAAATTTAAAATGTGAATAACCATAACAAATGGATAACCCAAAACGGCCAGCGGATTTCTCAAAAGTTTCTTGGTTGAAATAATCATCAATGTTCCGGCGTCGCCGGATGATGGGATAGAGTGAAGGGCGCTGACGACGCCAATCCAAATCTCAATGCCATGAATCCAGGTGAAATAAGGCGGAGTAATTTGCGAGAATAAAATTAAGCTGATAAAGGAGTTTACTGTCAGAGGTCCGAACGAGATCAGCAAACTTTGAAAAAATCCGTTCGGCTCGGCATGTTCCACAAATCCGGCAATTTTTCCGAAGCCAAACAATTTCACACGATAGACACGGACTCCTGCCAGCAGACAAAACAATAGGTGGCCAAATTCATGCAGGACCACACCGGGCGAGGTGATAAGCGAGAAGAAAATCCAGCTCATACTTCAGTCGCGTTGATGGTCAGGGCGGCGATCGTCCAAAACAGCATCGCCAGGTCATTCTTGAAGTATGGCACATCGACGAGGCCGTGAATTAAAAAAACTACGAGCGCAGAGAGTAGGCAGGCGCCCAATTCACGATTGCGTCGATATAAATTTATCGCGTAAATTATCAATATGCAATACAGTAGGGTGAAACTCAGCATACCGAAGAGACCGGTCTCGGTCCAGAAATTCAAAAAAATATTGTGCGGATAGATGAGGCGCTCCAATTCCTTGGCGTCGTAATGAGGCTTCTGAATTTTGCGGAAAAATTGGCGGATTCCGGCGCCAAAAATGAAATTTTTGGGAGAGGCCGTAAGGTATTCCATGGAGTATTGCCATAAAATTAGCCGGTTGGCGCTGGACTGATCCTTGGAGGCGACGAAACTGGTAAATGGCGAGACAAGCGCGCCGGCGATAATCAAAGCCAACAGAAATGCGATTGCCCGTCTTTTGTTATCGGTTAGCCATAGCAACAATATTAATCCGCCGCAAAGAGCGATAATTGTTCCGAGGGATTTGGTAAAAAATATCGCGACCAGACACAGGATAGTAATAATGAATTGAAAAATAATTTTTCGCCAACCCACCCCTACCCCGCCCAAGCGGGGAATTGCTAAAAATATAATTGGAGCGAGGTATAATCCGACTGCGTTGGGTGAGGTAAAAAATGACGTGACACGGCCATCAGACGAAAGTCCGAAGCCACTAACTTTTTGAAAAATTCCAAATAGTGTAATACTGAGAGTGGAAAACAGTAAAGCATTCGAAAGATAAGCCGCGCCGAGTTCCTCGCGTCGGCCTAAGAAAATTACAAACAAAATCATTGGCTCCAGAAAATACGCGCGCCACTGTCCAAATGAGTACCACCACATGTCGCTGGTAAAGATGCTGGTAACCGAAGCAAGAAAAAAAATGGCGAAGGCGGCTGCAAACCAACGATTCATAGTAAAAAATTTTCTGATAATTTTTTGGTCGTTTCGCGCGTATTTCAGAAGCCACACGAGAAAAAAAATTCCGAACGACAGCTCGAGAACAGTGGACGGCAGTGGGCCGATGTCAAAGCGGATCAGATAGGCCGGAAACAGGCAGATTAAAATAAAAGCGAAAATTTTCATAGTTGGGTATTAACTCAGATTAGCATACCTTTTATCGGTGAATATTTCAACGATACTATTGACATGGAGGTGGTTTTTTGGTATACTCCTCTATCGTTCTTTTTAACTATTCTTAGCTTTCTTTTTGTCATTCCGAGCGAAGGTGCCACCGCCATGAGGCGGGGTCCCGCTATGGCGGGAGAGGAATCCATTTCGCGTCAAAAAGAAGGCTGGGAATCCACCCACCTTCGAACGACCCACCAAGGTGAATCAAATAGCGTATTAGGCAATGGTGCCGAGACTCTATTTGACTGCCCGTGTGTCAGAAGGAAAAGCAAGATGACGACCCCTACGTTCCCGCAGATGCAACACTTTTTCGCCCTCGTCGCCGAGGGGAAGGTCACGACCGAGAACCTTCAGAAGTTCCTCGGAAATCCGTCCGGGTTCGTGAAGGAGAATCCCAACCTCCTCACCCTGACCGGCACCATCAAGGTTCGGCTGGCGAGGAAGTTCATCGCGCGAAAGTTCTTCACCATGGAGAACGCGTCGGTTGCGATCGCCTATGTTGGCGAAAACTTCGCAGCTTCGTTCCTCCGCAAGACCGAAGAGCGGGCGGACAGCGAGATCAGCCTTCGTTACCACACTCTGGCCAGAGCATCGGTGGACGGGCCCATCATCGCCGAACTCGGCGGAGAGGCCAAGGCCGAGACCACCCTCGCCGAGATCGCCGCGCTCATGACGAAGCAGGCGCACGGCGAGCCAGGCGCGCTTCTCACCAACGGTTACGCGAACATCTTCTACGTTCGTAACGCCGTCGGGGT
>JBBTSL010000151.1:0-6883 GCA_038064745.1 Patescibacteria group bacterium
TGCGCGTATCTTAGCATCGATGTGATGGATCTTGGAGTGGACCAGCTTCAGGAATTTGAAATTCTTCTACAAGAGGCCGAAAGCAAGGCTGGCGGAGATTCTGAAAAGGCGCTTAAATCTCTTGATGAGGTAGCGAGGAAGGCCGGCGATAAAGCTACGGAAAAAATGCGCCATGTACGCGCAAAAATTAAGGCCGTGCTGGGCAAACACGGATTACTGATGAATGTCGAGAGCGGTGAGTTTGGCAGTGATGGTATAGTGCTAGGCCATGTCGGCGGCGATGAAATTACACTGGCGGTTGACTTGAATGATCCGGCGTTTACGAAAAAAGGATTAACGATCGAAAATTTAATGTTCGAAATAAAGAATGCCACTAATCACGGTGAAGCCGATGTCCGAATTATTAAAACTGTAGTAGCTGAAGCCACCAGGGATAATACAAATACAGACGTGGCAGACAAATCAGAAGTAATTAAGGCCCATCTGGGGGCTATTAAGAAAGCAGAAAGTGGCGGTGAGATAGCGAAAAGTATCGAAGAGAATGCTCGAAAACTTACCCTTATTCTTGAGGAGAGAAAACGGAAAGGCTTAGGTGGTACCGATGTCAACAGAGAGATTGAAAATGCCGGTTTAGAAAAAATATTTAAATTTGACGGAGAAATGATAAGGTCATTTGTCATAGTAGTGGAGAAAGATGATAGTTTCGAGGTTAAGACGCAGGATAATAAAGACAATGGCGAAGAGGGGGTGGAAATCGACGCTAAAGACCTTAAAGGAATGATTGACGAGCTTAGCGGAAAGCTTGCAACGTAAGAATTAAAAAAACTCCGAGCAGTCGGAGGTTTTTTGTTTACTTCTACTCCAAAGAACGTTCGATTTCCGGAAATTTACTTAGCATTAGGGCTTTGCATAGCTCCACTGCTTTCGCTAGGTTTTTTTCATTGCCATCATCCCCGGCTAAATTTTTTATCGCTTCAACTTCCCTTCTCTCGTCGGCATTCAAACCAACTTCTAATAAAATATCATTAAATAACTTCGCCGGCCCGTCCTTTTCCGCCCATTTTAACCCCCGCACATCATCCCCAGCATTAAATGCTACCATTAATGCACCCTCTAACGCTAATTTTTGTTTCTGGCTCAGTGGCCCTGTTGTAATCTCTGACCAAGGCTTAGATTCAAGGCGTTCGGTATTTTCTGAGAAAGTTGTCATATGCAAATGTTTGTATTACCGAAAATATTATAACATGAATAAAACAAAAAAAGCAAAAATAAGCTTTCTATAATTTCCCTAAATCCAGCGTCTCATCCACGCGAATCTGACTTACAAAATCCGGCATATGAGAGATCAGCACGATGGCGCCGCGATATTCGTTGATCGCCTTCGCGATGATCGGAAGATGGCGAAAGTTAATATGGTTCGTAGGCTCATCAAGGACGAGGAGGCTCGGCCTCTGTAGGACTAATTTTGCGAATGACAATAGGCCTTTCTGGCCCTCGGACAAATGTGAAACTTTTTGACCCATCAGGTTTCCGGTAATCAGAAATCCGGCCGCGACCGACCGCATTTCCTCCTCAGTACCGCCGTCGATGAGACTGCTCTTCAACGAATCAAATACCGTGCTGTCAAAATTTAGGGTTGAGAAATCCTGACTGTAGTATCCCACGTTTACACCCTTCAATATCACCGCTCCCCTATCGTCATTCTTCACCAGCGAGCGAAGCAGTGTGCTCTTGCCGATGCCGTTTGGGCCGGTGATGAGGAGGCGTCTCTTCTGACGCATTATGATGGTCACCTCTTTTTCAATCGGCGTGTGATCACGGATTATTTTTACGGATTTAATAGTTACGACATTGCCGACAATTTCCTGATTCGGAATCGTAAACTCTCGGATAGTTTTGTCTTCTTTTCTAACATCAACTTTATTCTCCTCCATCTCGGCGGCCTCTTCCTTCAATTTCGCAGCGAGCGCTCTCATCTTGCCTCCCTTGTGCGAGAAGAAGTTTACTTTATCTTTGCGATCTTGGATGGCTTTCTCAAACTGGGCATTCTTCATCTGCTCTCGCTCGATCCTGGCTTTGATTTCCTCCACTACCGAATAATAATCCCCGACATAATTCTCAACCTTTTTACTATGGAAATCGAGATAAAGCACGCCCTCGGTAAATGAATTTAGGAAGTCCGCGTCGTGCGAAATTACGATGACGGTCTTGTCGTACATCACCAGGAATTGTATCAGGTGTTCAATCCCGGCCGAATCGAGATTGTTGGTCGGCTCATCGAGAAGTAGAATATCCGGATTCTGAATCAGAGCAAACGCCAAGAGCAACCTCGCCTGCTGCCCGCCGGATAGGCCGCCAACCAGACGATCGATGGGAATTTCAAAATTAACTGCGCCGAGCGCTTTGCTGATTCTGCTTTTCAAATTCCCGGGCACTTCCGCGAAGGCCTTCGCAAAATATTTCTCAATCGTCAAATCAAGATCTCCCCTCTCCATCACCTGGCGAGCGGTACCGATCGTAAGTCCGTTGCCGACACTTACTCTCCCCTTGGTCGGCTTCAGGTTACCTCTAATCAGGCCGAAAATCGTACTTTTACCGGCGCCATTTTGCCCCATTAGGGTGAGTTTCGCGCCATCGCGCACGCTAAAGCTCGCCTCATCGAGCACGGGCTTCCGATCCTCATATTCAAATGTTACCTCATCAAATCTGATGATTACTTCGTCGCGCATAACAAAAAACTACTTGATAAAACATTCTACCTGATTTTCATGAAAAAATCAAGGCCGAATGTCTTCACTGTTGACACCTTGGCGTAAAGACCATATAATCGCCCATGACTCTCAACCAGGAGAAATAATGAACACAACAAGGTTTCAGCACCTTCAAATTCCTGCCGCCATCACCACTTTCGACAACGGTCTTGCTATCGCGAGCTGCGAGGTGCAATCGGCATTTGTGGAAGTGAACCTGGCGGTAGCGCTTGGCTCAATGGATGACGGTGATCGGCTCGGAATCGCCCACTTCATCGAACACATCCTTTTCGTTGGACCAACCTGCGACACGGTTCATCCGCTTCTGCGGCCGTTGGCGCGCAGGGCGACTGATGTGAACGCTTGGACTGACAGATACCTTACTTGCTACGAGACCAGCAGCGGTGAAAATGTAGCGGAGCAGCTGGAGGCGCTCCTCGGCATGACGCGCGAGATTATCACGACGCCGGAGGCCATGGAGGTTGAACGACGGATAATTCTACAAGAAATAGAAGAGGGCAAGTATGAGCCAGGTTTCTACAATTGGCGCATGCGGATGCTCTATCCAAACGCCCCAGGTCTGCATCATTCTACAGATGGCACCTCGGAGTCAGTGAAGGCGCTGACTCTCAGCAACTTGTGGCACCATCATCACCGCTGGTATGGCCCCAGCAACATGCTGGTCCAAGTGGCTAGTCGACTTCCTCACGATGAGGTTCTTGATCTTGTCGCTTCGAGCTTGCTTCTGCAGGCGCCGCGGTCCGACTGTTTACGGCCAAGGCCGGCGCTCATCCCACGGTGCATCCAGGCGGTACAGCATGACGCCAACGAGTCAGATGAGCTGTCTATGTACACACCATTGCCGGCGACGATCAGCGCGAAGGAAAAAGTTCTGCTCTCTATCGTTGGTGATCTGCTCTCACATTCTGACTTCGGATTGCTCTATCGGCGGCTCCGCCCTGAGCTAGGGGTGGTCTACCACGTTTCGGCCTCGCTCATCGATCTGCCTGGCACGCCCTTCCTATGCGATGCCAAAACGCATCGTAAGAACATGCGGCAAGTAGAGGATGAATATCGCGCGGCACTTCGCCGGATCGTCAGCTGTACATATTCCATGGAGTTGTTTGAAGCGGTGCTCAACGATCATCGCAAAAGACTTCTCCTCCAGAAGGAGTATGCTCCCCTGAACGGCTGTTTGTCAGACCTCGAGCAGGCCTGGCTCACAGGAAAGGACGAGGACATTGATGAGACCCAAATCATCAACGGCGCGAGCTACGATTCTCTGGCCGAAGTCGCTGCCAAATATCTTCTCGAAAAACCCATTAGCCGTTTGCGGGTGCTGGAGGGTGAGGGAGAGAAGTAAATCGCGCATGTAACTCAGCGGAAACCTGGCCCGGCATCGAAGTTGATGCCGGGCTAATAATTTTTTTTAAATAAATTTCTTTGATATACATAAATCCCCATTAAAAAACAACTAGTCCCCGTCGTACTGACAGGGACATGGTGGCGGAGCCGTCGGCTGGTTTTAGTTGGGTGGGTTCAAAGCGATGAAAGGCAACCCATGATTAAATTTGCGGCCTTTCCAAGAACCAGTCCAACGAGGAAGAAAAGAGCCGCGAACATCGCGAAACCAACGTAACGGAAATTGTGCAAAAACCGCTCGGCGATTCTGCTGTTGAACAAAATCGACGTGACGATGCCTAGCACTACGAGAATAGGGAGAATTGCCCTGAAGAAGCCGTATCCAGCCACTCCTCCGCAAGCCAGCACAGCGGCAAAAAATAAAATCTCTGCGAGCTTCCTGACCATGACTGCCTCCGATATTAAGCCTTATTAAAATATAGATGGTATTTCCCCAAATGTAAATAGCAGAAAAAATCTTATATTTATCCCACCGATGAAATCTCCTGAGGTGAAGTAGAATTTAAGGAGCCAAATAGGCGGTGTAGAAGCCGTCTAACCCTCTTTCCTCTAGCCTCCTTCGCTGTTTGTCGGTATCCACCAGGTGGGCATAGGTGAATATATTCATATTCCCAAGCTTCTCCGCGAGGTCACCCGCGAGAGCGCGCTCCGCCGGCATTGTTACCGCCCACAGAGTACTGCTGCTTGTAAAATTCATGATTTCATCGTCAGAATAATCAGAGGCATACAAAGATAAAATAATTTTATCAAAACCCATTTCTTTTACGCTGTCGTATTCTGAAAATTTGTAGATTTGTGGAATTATTCGAAGTGTTAATTCAGGTGACAACGCTTTGATTCGTTCTAACATTTTAATCGGTTTGTCCTTCACATCGGTGATAAGGCGGGCGTCCGGATGTTTGACCATCCAAGACGCAAAATCTTTCCACTCAAGATGAGTAAGCCCGTCCTGTAATTTCAGAGACTTAAATTCCAACAATGAATAACGTTTCGGCTTCGCGTGGTAAAAATGCGTCATCGAATAATCCCAATCGTGAAGAAGTACCACCGCGTCATCATTCGTCAACTCTAAATCTAATTCAAAGACTCGAAAACCCTTCGAATAGCTGTTGTCGAGAGCCTCTAGGGAATTCGTATATCGAAATTTTCTGATTTCCCCGCCGGCATGAGCGACCAGCCGATCGTGAAATTGCGTATCAACCACATTAACCGGCGTCCAGGCTGCCGAAATAGACGGCATGAACGACAGCAATAAAAACAAAAACCACATACCCCACTTATCTAATATCTAACCGGCTCTGAAACGGGAATCGGTAAGGGGGTTCCAGCCTTATTAACCTTGTACAAATCCGGATCGATTGTGCGAGTCCAACAGAATCTGCCGGCATCGTGGTCCCAGTTCTGCTGGAATGAATTGAAGTAAGGGCTCGGTACTTTCATACCTCGACCGGCCAGACCGGATTCCTTGCTAGCGCGGGAGAATACCGCGCACAATTCGAAGGATAGCGGACTCAACACCCTATACTCGTAGTCCGCTTTGCTTCCGGGGTCGGTAGGAACTATAAATCCGCTGATATTATTTTCCAGATCCTTCGTGGACTCCGGAAGCGCGCTCTTCCTAACCCAGTAATCCACAATTTGCGACTGCAACATCTGCAGGCTGCTCACACGCTGCTCGTCGAAGCGACGCTCTCGCTGGTCAGCCGGAGTGCCAACGATGAAAAATCCCAAAATTATACTACATACAACAACCGCTGAAACGGCTATCGTTAATATCTTTGGTATCCTCGAGATTGCCTGCGATCGCCTCAATTCCCAAATATAATAACCGAATACCGACCCGGCGACCAACAGGACGACCAACACCTTCAGAAAAAACTGAAGAGTCAATTCGCCATTCAGAAAATTATAAACAAAAATAATAAGGTCAATAATAATCGTGATGGCAGAAATAAAAAGCGTGAAATAAATCAGCCATTTGCGTAATTTCAAATCTCTTTTTTCCGGAATGGCTTTCAGATCTTTTGCGAGCAGCCAGGATGACAATAAAAATGCCGGTACCGAAATAAAAAGAATCGAGGTCGAAACGCGCACGCTGTCGGCAATGCCGGAAAAATAGTAGTTAAGCGGATCAGGAAAAAGGGCGATAATATATTGGATATAGAGAGTGATGAATCCAATAACGCTTAGATAAAAGGTGACGATATTGAAAAGATGCAGGAATACGTCTTTTGGAGTGGTTTTGGCGGGCGCGTTAGTCATAGGGTTGATTTAATAGGCAAATAAATAGTCTGGGATAATTATATCAGTCTGGTAGAAAAAATACTACTAAAATTACTGCTTGGAAATCAGGACCAACCCATAGGATTTTTTAACTGTCATCCAATAATTATGGACATTTTGCAAATTCACAATTTGGTCCGCTCCGCCCTACCGCCGAGCCATCGGGGCACAATTTCGCCTCCATAGTACAGGCCACATTGTCTGTCTGTGTTATTATCACCGGGATTTCGAGCGCGTCATCGAATTCCGGCAGGCCGGAAGGATTGTCTTTCTTCAATATGAGAGTACCCCTATTGCTATAAACATTTTTATCGGCCGTAAATGTCAATGTTGCCTCGAAAGGGACAAACTCGGTGGTCATCCAATCGCCTTTTGCCGTCGCAATCCCCCGCGCAATTATCAGTCCGTCCCAATCGGTGAGAAATACC
>JBBTSL010000152.1:0-3713 GCA_038064745.1 Patescibacteria group bacterium
GATTGCGTGCGGTAACCCCATTGACAAATGGGTGTTTTTTTAATATCATCAACCCCGAACAAGGCAAGGATAAACTTTGCCTATTGTGGGAGAAACACATGTCACGATCCAACCAGTACAAGAACGTGAGAATCACCATCGAGTTGAGGGGTCGTTTCCCCGAGAAGCATCTGACCCGAAAAAATATCAAGAGAATCGAGGACAGAATCAAGGAGGCGGCAACTCCGGAATTCGCCCAGTACGATTTTTTGGGGGAGTTCTTCGGAAACGATCCCGACATGTACGCCCTCTTTCTTGGCCCGGTCAAGTTGGTTGTCGAAGAAACCAAGTAGACACTACAGGAATGGGCATCGCATAACAAGCGGGCATCGGTTCAATCCGGTGCCCGCGTTTCATTTTGTAACTAATTTTAATCCCCCGTAATCAAACACACCACCGGCCCCTGCCAGGTAAATCCCGCCGCGATGGCTTTCTGAAGCCCGACGACGGAGAGGGCGCTATTGGGAGAGAGATCTTCGCCGGCAGTTTGCTTCACAATTTCAATCGCCTTTTTTATTTCTTCATCGCTCGCGATCCAGCCCTCGCCGCCCGTCTCAACGACCGCGGTGGCGACCGCTTCTCGGCGGTGGCCAACGATATCCACTATCGCTCCGGCCAGGCTGTGGCTTTCCTTCTCATCCGGAAATGGTTTTCCTTTTTGGGAATAAACTTCCTCTGCCAGCGGATGACAGAAATTAGTTTGGACGATATGGATTTGTGGAGAAAGTTTCAAATTTTTAAAACCAAGATACAGTCCCTCGGCGCAGGTGCCAGATGAGCTGGGGATAAAAACAGCGGCCAAATTTTCGATTTTCGCCAGCTCATCAGCGAGACCCTGATAGCCGACTAGCGCGAGCGGATCGGTGGAGCCACGAAGTAATTTTGCGCCAGTTTTTTCTAGAGTCAGCGCGCTTTGTTTTGGGTTATCGACTTGTGTGATGGTGATGAAGTGAGCCAGAGATCCTTCGCGGAGTTTACCCTGAGCTTGTCGAACGGGCTCAGGATGACTAGCCTCACTAGTCAATTTTTCGAGCTTGCTTGGTTCGATATTTTTGCCGACGAAAATTTTCAGTGAAATTGGATTTTGCGGTTTGTTTTTATTATGCGAAAGGACGGTGCGAAGAGCGGCGAGCGCGGCATTGCCGGAAGAAGAAATTACGAATGATTTAATTCCTTGTTTCGCATATTCATCAATCATCGGCGGAATTGAGCGTCCTTTGTGGGAGCCGTAGTGGTGCTTGTTTTCAAATTTAAACCAGAGTTCATTTTTCATGCCCAACAACTTCGTTAATTTTGGTTCTGGTAGTTGAGGAGTTTTCATCTCTTGTCAATTTAGAAAAATTAGGGTATAATGCCGAAATCCTAAATTCTTAGCTAGTTAAGCGTAACACATATGAAATTAGTTTGTCCAGAATGCAAGAACGATGTCGACCTTTCCGCTTATCCAAATATGAAGGAAAGCGACGTGATCGAGTGCGACAAATGCGGTATCACTCTCATGATCAAGGATATGGAGGGGGATAATGTGGTGACTGAGATTGTTGACGAGGGGAAATAACCAAGACCTCTCTCCAGCTCTCTCCTTTGTGAAGGAGAGAGGGACGCGACCCTCGCCTCCGCAGAGGAGAGGGTAGGGTGAGGTTTCGCAAGATTATTTCAAAGTCGGGTAGAGCGGGAACTTTTTCGTGAGATCGGTTACCCGCTTTTTTATTTCCGCGAGCTTCGAGTCATCCCTGAAATTCAGGATTGCTTCTTCGATCCAGGCCGCGACCTGTTTCATTTCCTTTTCTTTCATTCCACGCGTCGTCAGAGCCGGCGTGCCGAGGCGGATGCCAGAGGGATCCATCGGCGAACGCGGATCATCAGGGATCATATTTTTGTTGACGGTGATGCCGGCTTTATCGAGCGCGACCTGTGCTTCTTTGCCGGATAGACCTTTGGGTGTGACGTCGATGAGCAGCAGGTGATTGTCAGTGCCGCCGAAGCAGATTTTGTAGCCGAATTTATTGAACTCCGCTTCTAGCACTTTGGCGTTCTTTTTTATTTGCTTGGCATATTCTCGAAATTCTGGCTCGAGCGCTTCCTTGAAAGCGACGGCCTTCGCCGCAATGTTATTTTCATGTGGACCGCCCTGCATGCCGGGGAAGACAGCTTTGTCAATCGCCTTGGCAAATTTTTCTTTGCACATTATCATCCCGCCACGCGGGCCGCGCAGAGTCTTGTGAGTGGTGGTCGTCACGATGTCGAAGATCGGCACCGGATTGTTCATCTCACCGCCAGCAATCAGGCCGGCGATATGCGCGATGTCGGCCATCGTCAAGGCGCCGACTTCGTCCGCGATTGCTTTGATTTTTTCGTATTCAATCTCGCGGGAATATGCTGAGTAGCCGACGAGGATTAATTTCGGCTTGTGTTCCAGCGCCATGGCGCGGAGATTATCGAGATCAATCAGGCCGTTGGCGTCTGTCTTGTAGCGGACGAAATTATAAATTTGCGCGCTGAAGGTGACGGGGTGGCCATGCGTCAGGTGTCCGCCGTGCGAGAGATCCATGCCGAGGACCGTATCGCCCGGCTTCAGAATGGCTGAGTAGGCGATCATGTTGGCTGGCGCGCCCGAGAGCGGCTGGACGTTCACGTGTTCGGCGCCAAACAGCTTCTTGGCGCGGTCGATCGCCAGTTGTTCTACTTCGTCGATAAATTCACAGCCACCATAGTAGCGTTTGCCGGGGTAGCCCTCGGAATATTTATTGGTCAGGACGGATCCGAGCGCCTCCAGCACCGCCGGACTAACAAAATTTTCAGATGGAATCATCTCGAGTCCGTCTTCTTCGCGCTGTTGTTCCTTTTTAATTGAGTTGTAGGTAGCTGGATCGAAGTTTTTTAATGTTTTTGTGTGCATATTTAGTTAAATTACGCAGATGCGCCTTGTGGCGCCGCGGATTGCGCAGATTTGGATTGCGCAGATTTTGAGTTAATAATTCTTTTTAGTTGGAGTGGTCTGATTCTAAAATTTACAACATATGCAAGTGGTAATTTGAGCGCTTCAAGATAGCGTAATGTTTGTTTGAAATGGTCGCTCGTCAGATAATCCGTTGTTTTTAATTCTAGTAGTATTTTATTTTCAATTATTATATCAGCTCTAAATTTGCCTAATTCAATTTCATTATATTTTAATGTAAATGGTACTTCGGTTTTATATTTAATTTTTTGTTGTTCTAAAACAGAGCATAGCGCCTTTGAGTAATGTTTTTCCTGAAATTTAGTCCCCAGATCGTTTTGTATCTTGAACAGAATACCTCTAATTATGTAGCCTAGATCATTTAATTTTGTATCTGCGTCATCTGCGGGCATAGCCATCTGCGTTATCAATGACCTTTTTTAAGACCTCGTTGACGTAATCAAATGGCCCGTCATCAGGAATAATTACATCAAAATGTTTCGCATATTCCTCGGCCGCCTCGGGAGTGGGTTCATTTAGAAATCCGATCTTTAGTAAATTTTGAAACGGAAATCCTTCCACCATTCCGACGTCGCCCAGATTATCGCCAAGCAGGATTACATTTGGCCGATCCTTGACGGCTTCGAAAGCCGGGAAGCTCTGGATCATAGTTTTGTCTTTGTTCATGCCGGTGATGATCGGCTCACGGAATCCGATCGCCTTGTCGTTTTCATCC
>JBBTSL010000153.1:0-3712 GCA_038064745.1 Patescibacteria group bacterium
ACGGGGAAACTAAAATATATCCTCTAAAAAGGTACCCGCTTATGTACCTTATGCCGGAATAAGTCACAAGCACGGAACATAATTGCCGGAGGCTCCCACCTCCGGCTTTAATTTTAAAAAACTCCGCGCAATATATGGCGCGAAGTTTTTGCGAGCGAGTGAGGGGAATCGGACCCCCGTCTCATGCTTGGGAAGCACGCATACTACCATTGTACTACACTCGCGCTTGCCCTCCCTTGAAGAAATTATTTTCCGGCCTGTTTCAATAATTCGGCAAACGGATTATGAACACGACTATAAATCTTGATATTGGCATTTTTCAGATTGGCGCTTAGTTCCTTGTCGATGGATGGGAACATAAAGAGAATATGACGCGCTTTAACAGTTGACTTGCTGACGGCTTTTCCTTTTTCGTCTTTCACCTTTTCAGTTTTGGTATCTTCAACCTGAAGGATATGGAATCCATACGGGGACTCTACCAACACTGGTGACAGCTCGCCCTTCTTCAAAGCGAAGGCCGCGTTCTCGAACGCCGGCACCATCTCGCCCTTCCCGAACCATCCCAGCTCCCCGCCCTTGGCGGCCGTCCCATCCTCGCCATACTTCTGTGCCATCGCTGCGAAATCGGCGCCACCGCTAACCTGATCGAGCACTCCTTGCGCTTTCACACGGAGGGCCTCGCGAGCGGACGGATCAGCTTTGATTTTCTCCGCCAATTTACTCTGGAGGACAAATGGCACAATCACTTTCTTCTCGAAGACTTCAAGCGTCCAGCCATAACGATCCATGATCGCCTTCCTGGCATTTTCAATCGTTTTGAAATCTTTTTCCAAAATACCGGACTTAATCTTCTCGATATCGCTCGGCTCCGCTTTGACGTTATTTTTCCTTGCGAGTTCACCGATCAAAATATTATTGACCTGTCGGAACAGCACCTGGTCTGTCAAATTCTAATCAGTCAGAGAGGCGGCCTGACCGTTGTTGGCTTTGTCATAATCGCGCATGACTGTGATTGCCCGCAGATCATCAACATAATCAGAATACAATACGCGCTCGCCGTTCACCTTCGCGATCGGCAAACGGAGAACGGTGGCCACCGCTACGGTGAAGCGGTCGGTCTTCACCTTGGCATAAGCCCGATACACTCCAAACGCAAGAGAGAGTAATAAAACCAAACCAAAAAAACCAAAAAAGCCGGATAGAAAAACTTTCTGATTTTTAGTAAGCTGATTTAGTTTTGCTACTTTTAATTTTGCCAATAATTTTTCCAACCATTGCTTTGCTGATGATAAATACATACTACTACTACTTATGATTAAAGAAGTAATTCCACCACTGTCGTGGATTACTTGAACGGTTTGATTCTAACATACCGGTTTCAGTCTGTCTACTCCCCTTTTCAGTATTACTGCCGATAATTATCGTCTCTTTCTCTCCCTCCTTCATCAGGCCCAACTCCGTCCGCGCCTTTTCTTCGACATAGTCGCTTCGTTTGACCCTGGCGAGCAGGGCGCGCAGCTCCGCGTTTTTATTTTCCAGTTTTGCCGACTCATCGAGCATGGACCTGATTTCCGCCTGAATCTGATAATTCTGATAATACGCCCGAAGGTATGCTACGACAAGTACTACTAATAAAAATAACCCAGCCGCAAAAATAGCCCGGGAGGAAAAAATTTTTCTGATTAAGCTAGGCTTATGCTGCATACAAAAGCTACGCTTATTAGTATATCATTTATTCCGGTTTTTCCCCAGTGGCCTTGGCGATCTCCAGAAGCCGGCTATGAACCTTCTGATAAAGCAATGTTAATTCCGCCTCCGAATATTCCGGAAGTAATTTTATCAATCGCTTAAATACCGCATCTTTTTCCAGCAGACGCGCGGTAATACGAGCATGCTCGCGGCGCTCAAACAATAAATCCCGGACTCTCGCCGGCTGAGGGACCTTCTCAATCTCGAAGTTGAATTTCCCCTCGCGCGGATGAAGCGTAAGCGCGCCATAATTAAAAAGCGACGCCAGAAGGCCTGTCTGCCTGATGACGACATCCGCCAGGTCGTTAAAATGTAAAGTAGAAATCGTTTCATTGAATAAGGACTCGCGCTGAACGTCAAAAATTCTGTCCGACGTCACGACGAGATAATTGGAGCCGCCGAATAATGTGCCATATAAAATAATATACAACCCAAGAAACCAAACTATAAAATAAAATATCTGGCCCTCAATCCCCTTCTGCCAAAGCCAAAAAGTAAAAAAGGAATTCAAAGTCACTATGCAAAAACCAATCGCGATTCGAATATAATAACGCGATCCTGAGGGACGAATGATGTCGACTACTACCTCATCGGCTCTAAGTGGGAGATTTTTTTTATTAAACATACGCTTCACGAATTAATTCGCGACTGACCTTGCGGTCGTCCCAGGGAATCCTTTTGCCATTTGCGACGCCGATATACGGCTCCGTGCCCTTCGCCGTCACGACCACTATATCACCCTGCCTCGCCATGGCGAACGCTGCCTTCATCGCTTCGCGCCGATTAACCTGGATAAATAAGTCATTGCCGTCCATTTTGCCGGCCGCCCGCGCGCCTTTTGCCAGCATTTCGGCAATTTCAGTCGGATTTTCGTCGTAGCAATTCACATCGGTAATGACCACGATGTCGGCCATCTGGCCAGCGATCTCTCCCATTCGCTCCCGCTTCTGCTTATCGCGCCCGCCGCCATCGGAACCAACCACCGCAATTAATTTTCCCGTTGTTAGGCTCCTCAATGTTGAAAATAATGCGGTCAGACTCATCGGCTCGTGAGCGTAATCTACCACAACCTTGAATAGTTGCCCTTCATCGATAAATTCCATCCTACCCGGCACAAGCTCAACCTTCAGGAGGCCGTCCGCAATCTGCCCCGGATCGATACCGAACGATTTACCGACGACGACCGCCGCGAGAGCGTTCTCGCAATTAAATTTTCCAAGCAAACTTAACTTATACATTTCATTGCCAACAACGAAACCATGATGCTTACTTTCGATTCGACCGGTAACAATCTCAACGTTTTCAACCGCCGGATGATCAGGATTAAAAGTGAACAAATACTTCCTATCGGCCGGATACGACAAAAAGAATCTAGCCTCCTTGTCGTCGCCATTGGCAACGATTACTTTCGGAATTATTTTACCTTTGACCTTTTTCCTTTTTCCTAATGTGAGCGATGCGAACATCTGTCCTTTGTCACTCCTAAGATTTTCATAGCCACCGTGACGCTCGGAATGTTCAGTGCCAAGATTGGTAAATACCGCCACATCATAATTCAGACCGTAGTGGCGATATTGTAGAATCCCCTCGGACGAAGTCTCGACTACCACATGAGTACATTTTTTGTTCACCATTTTCCGAAGCATGCTCTGGATCTGCCCGCGACCGAGCATCGTCATCTTCCGGTCATTCAGCCAGCGCTCTTCGCCAATCTGAAATTCAACAGTCGACAACAGACCAACCTTGTATACGGCGGCTTCCAATACCTCGGCAATAAAACGGCTGGTAGTGGACTTGCCCTTGGTGCCGGTAACGCCGATCACGACCAATTTTCTGGAAGGTCGGCCGTAAAACCAGTAAGCTACGAAAGCAAGTATGAAATGAAATAAGCGTTTTATTTTTGGCATACTTTGCAAAATTCCAAATTCAAGATTCCAGATTCCTTACTTAAGGCTCACTTCGT
>JBBTSL010000154.1:0-1607 GCA_038064745.1 Patescibacteria group bacterium
TCAGTCGCGGCCGCTCTTTCAATAAAGGAAATGGGGGTGATGTCAATCAGCGTCACTTCTATTGAGCAGCGAGAGCGCGCTTTGATGGTCGCGGGAATAGTTGGAAAACGGTTTGCAACGGCATTCAGCATTCGCCCAATGGGGGATAGGCTCTATCTAGGGCAGGCTGATTGGGCGATCTGTGTGTGACAAATAACAGCAGAAAAAATCTTCAGAAAGGAGGGGCGCGATGGCAGATGAAAATTGGTATAGAGTCAGGCTGAGAAACAAGGTGTTGAATAAGATGTCATGGAGAAGGTTCATGTACCTCATCTGCAGCAGCGATGGTTTTCTGAATATTCCATACACTGCCGACAAGGAAACGGCCTCCGCCCTTTTGATTGATAGGCAAGGGGAATTGGTCGTCAAGTTCAACGAATTTGATAAGCTCGACGAGTCTGGTCTGGCCATCAAAGGAGTCTCCCAGGGCAGGTTCAAGGTGAAATTCTATTTCGCGCCCGCGAATGGCGAGTTCTATTGGTTAAAGCCGCTCCTCTTTATTCGGGAGAAATAGGACCATCATTAAACGCTCATAGCAGTATGCCGAAGCACCGTCTTCGGCCCAGTACCAAATCGGTCTTTCGAGGTCGGGTTGGTATTGACATTAAGTAGAAGATATTGTAAAGTAGTGCAGCTCTGCGCCTCTTCGTCGCTAATCGTCACAGTTTAAAAATTGTAAATTGTAAAATTGAAAATTCTCAATATATATGTTAACCATTCGTCTACAACGTGTTGGAAAGAAAAAAGTTGCTTCATATCGCCTGGTAATTTCTGAGAAAGCCCGCGACACGCAGGACCGATATCTAGAACTCCTCGGCACCTTCGACCCGCACGCCAAAGAAAATCAATTTAAACCGATCGCTGAGCGTATTCAATATTGGATCGGCCAGGGCGCTCAGACTTCTCCTACCGTTCACAATTTGCTTGTCAACGCCAAGGTGATCAAGGGCAAGAAAGAGAAGTCGGTCTTCCTGAGTAAGAAGCGTTCCGCCAAATTGGCTGAGAAGGCCTCCGCCTCCGCTAAAGCTACGGCGGACAAGAAGGCCACGGATGAAGCTACTGCGGGCAAGCCGGAAGTTGCGCCAGCTGCTTAAAAGAACTATAATTAACCCTGCACCCTATGTGGTGCGGGGTTTTTAAAAATATGGCATTAGACAACTTATCATTTCTCGAACGCCCAAAGCTGAAGGGCGAAGCGACTATCATTGGAGTTCCACTCGACCTCGGTAAGGATGCCGAAGGGACGGCCGAAGGACCGAAAACTTTTCGCGAAGCCGGACTTATCGAAACCATGAAGGGGATCGGACTTGATGTTCACGACCTCGGCGACCTCGATGTTCCAGACAAAGAAACTGCCGATATTGGAGCTGTTAAATTGAAATATCTTGATCCGATCGTGAAGGTATGCGATGAGCTGGCGCATCATGTGAGCGGCGAGGTAAATCTCGGTCGTAAAGTTATCGTCCTTGGCGGCGACAATTCTATTTCAATCGGTTCAGTCAGTGGCGCATCGACCGCCCTGAAAGGCGACCTCGGCCTCATCTGGATAGATTCGCACGCCGACATCA
>JBBTSL010000155.1:0-7630 GCA_038064745.1 Patescibacteria group bacterium
AGATACATAACTTAAGTTAAGTTAAGTTATACTCATTGATTACGAATTCATGTTTGGCCTCGAGCACGCTATATAGAAATCTGTCGCCAATCTGCCGACGATCTTTGAATTCCTCCTCGCTCATGAAGGTATAGCGAATCGCCTTGCCCAGATCATTCTCATAGCGCTTAATCAATTTGGAGAGGACCAACGGCTTCAGCTTACCAACAATAAAAATGTCCGTGTTAATATTTTTCTCTCCGGTAAAGATGCCGGTCAAAATAAAAAGTTTGAGCTTCCCGCCTTCGGATCTGATCTTCTCGACCAACTCATGCTCCTCAAGCACTTCGGCCTTATTCAGGAGGGCCGCCAGTTCTTCCCTCAGCGCTCCGTCGTGGTCAAGCTGGAAATATTTTGATCGTTCAGTCCCCTCCAGCTCCTCGCCGGAATCGTGCGCGGTAACCTGCCTAATGATTTTCAGCTTCTGCAGATTGCTAAGCTCACGTCGGACGGCATGCAGCTGAGTCCCGGCCAAACGCGCCAATTCGCGTACGAAAAAAGAGTGCTCCGGTGAGCGGAAAAATAACTTCAGGAGGCGGAGCCTGGTCTTTGAACCAAAAAAGTGTTCAAGCATAAGTAATAAAACCAAAATCCCAATGACCAAACCCCAATCACGATTGGACATTGGTCATTGGGGCTTGGGATTTTGGACATTCCAATCTCGCTATAGTATACTATTTATATTATTGTAAGTCAAAGGTAAATCGTATGGACTCCATCCTAAAACTAAACGAATTTTTTGTTGAAGGTGGCAAGCAGGATTTGTCACATGTACTTCTGCATATTACCGAACCTTCCACGGCCGCGGAGGCCGCCAAGGGCTACTTTTTTGCCTTGTGCGAAGTCAACAATGCCGAAGCTGTTTTTATAAAAAAATTACAGGAGATGATCGACCGCGCCGAGAATGAATACTATGAAATCCAGACTGATGAGGAAAAGGACTCGTTCGAAGCCGTGCTTGAGAAGTTAAACGGCGAATCGTTCACACTGGAGAAGGCCCGCGGCGACCTGCACTGTATCGTAGGCGCGATCCGTCCGGGAGAAATTATTTTCAGTTATTTCGGTAATCCTCACCTTTTGCTTTATTATAAAAATCGGCACGGCGCCTATGAGAAGATGGACCTGATCCGTGATAACGCCGAAGATTCCAGTGATCCGAATGACGACGGATTGTTCTCTCAGATTATCCAAGGCAAACTTAGCCCCAATGACTATCTCTTCGCCGGCACTCCGCACCTCGTCGATTTCTTCAGCCATGACCGGCTAGAGAAAATCATCACCACGCGTAGCGCCCTGCAGAGCGCCCAACATCTCGAGAAGGTCCTCGGCGAACTCAAAAATGGCTACTCGTTCGGCGGCCTCATCATCAATCTTTACCAGCCTGATCTCGATGAGTCGGCAAAGAAAGTCCGGGCAGTGACTCCTGGGGCTTCAGCCGCCTCACTGCAGAAACTTTATCAACGTGAAAACGAAACTACCAATACCCTCTCACCTCCGCTTTTCGGAAAAATTAGCAATCCAAAGGATGCGATAATCGAGCCGACAACCGGAGGATACCTGCCGCCAAAAAAGGAGGCCACGTCGGCTGAAATAATGTCCAGTCATCTCACGACCCGCCGACCGAAGAGCCGGCCGGAGACGGAGCGGCGGAACCTGGGCGACCGTCTGGCGCCGATGCTTGGCCGCGCTTCGCAAATAATAAAAGTCCTTAGCCAATTTATTGTACAGCTGCTAGTTTTAATTTATAACTTTTTCTTCAGTTTTTTGCGCTTCATCGTACTGCTATTTGTAGTCGTGATAAATTACCAAAATCGTCGCATCACCATCGTTGAAAATTGGCGGCACAGCTGGCGCGGCTTCAAAGAAAATCTGGGACATCTCCCGCTCATGACGAAATTCATGTTATTCGGTTCAATTATTTTAGCCGCCGTATTCGTCATCAGCCTGGTCTACATTCGCCATCGACAAGCCGTTCTTGCCGATAATCTGGCATTCAGTCATTCCCTGCAGGATCTGAAGGAGAGGCGAAGCTCGGTTGAGAACGCCCTAATTTATAAAAACGATGAACTGGCGTTGTCGGAATTCCAAGCCGCGCGCGATCTGCTTGGTAAAATAGTTTGCAATTCAGCGGAACGTCAGGCGGCCTGCAGAGAGATATCGAGTCAGCTTGGCGAGCTCGGCGTAAAGTTGCGAAAAGTATTGCCGTTAAATTCTACCCAACTTGCCACTCTCCCACTTCCCTCGAATGCCGTCGCTGGCCTCATAAAAATAAAAAATAAACTCATCGCCTACTCGGCCGCGACGTCGACCTTGTTCGTCTATGACATTATGAATAACGAGACGACTATCAACCCGACCTATCCCTCGATCAGCGGCTTCACGGCGGCGGGCGTACCGAAGGAGAACGATTACGCGCTATTCCTCTATAACGGCAAGCAGCTCATGCAGCTGAGCCCCGGCGACCTCTCTACCAAATTGGTTGATATTTCGTTCCCGGCCGGCAAACCAAAGATCAGCAGCTTCGTGGTTTATAACCGGCGTCTTTATACCCTCGATAGCCAAGGTGGAATGATCTGGAAACATGATGCGATCAAGACCGGCTTTGGCCCGGGAAGCGAATGGCTCACGGACAAAAGCGCCAGTCTAAACGATTCAGCTGATATCGCCATCGATGGCGACGTCTTCGTTTCGAAGAACAATGGCCTAATTGCCAAATTTACCAAAGGAATTTCACAGCAATTTACACTGCTTGGCCTTGATCCAGATCTAGGGCCAGGCGCGCGCCTCTCGACCTACAACGATGTCCCCTACCTCTATGTCCTCGATCCGGAAAATAAACGTCTAATAGTTTTCGAGAAGACCGGGCGCCTGGTCGGACAGCTGACGAATGATACGCTGAAAAATCCGACCGGGATGGTGATTGATTCCGTAGCGAAGACTGTTTATCTTCTTGATTCAGGGCGACTTCTGAAAGCGGCGCTTCAATAATGAAAATGAAACAGCTGCCCGGATGGACAGCTAGGCCCGTAAGTGGTGCCTGTACTTTACTTCTACTTCTTCTCAGTCTTGTCGGGATTCGGCTTGGGGAGCCGATCCAGAATCCCTACAAGGACATCCATTTGCTGCCGACACCGATAGGCGTCATTGCCGTGAGCGGTTCCTGAAAGGCAGTTGTATTCCTCCATGACCCCATGAATTTTCCACAACGCGATGGAAATACTGAGCAGAGCAAGCAGAACGAGAAACTCGAACATGTCCCAACCTCCTTGTTTTTACGCCGGAATGGCGTTATGTTGAGGACTGCCTAGGATACCAAAAAACCGCCATTTTGTCAATAGTGAAATGGCGGTTTTAGCTTGTTTAGGTCATATCCCCGCCCGACCAAGGTCTTAACGGCGAACCCTCTCTCGTTGTCCTCCTCTTCCTTAAGAGGAGGTGCCCCAAGGGCGGAGGAGTCTCGTTGTTGTTCACAAATCGTCCGGGCGTTGTCGCAACTTGGACTCCTCCGTCTCGCGCGAGCGAGCCACCTCCCCTTCCTAAGGGGAGGACAACCAACGACCGACATCACGGTTCGATTCCGAGCATTTGTGAAGGTTCAACAACTGGGCCAACGAACGAAGATTTTTTTCATTGCGATTTTGCGACTACTTGAAAAAAATCGCGAGTGAGTTGTTGCCAGTTGCGAACCGGAACAACCGCTCGGCGGTTTTGGTTACTTTTGACGCCAAAAGTGACTGGTGCCCCGCGGAGGGGCTGGCTAAAATGACGTTGAACGCTCAAATCGCAAAGGAAGGCAAACCCCTCCTAACCTCCCCTCGGAAAGGGGAGGGAGCGATGGCCAGCAAAATTGTTTCACGTGAAACAATTTGAAACCCAAACCATAAATTTTCGCTAACCTTAGCCTAAATCACCCATTGACAAATTCGCTAAAGTATGCTATACTAATCACATCCTAATAAAAACCACGACTTCTCGTCCAAGAGTCTGCGGCTAAAAGCAGATTTTTTTGTTGCTGGCCTGAAATTTTCAAGAAATTTCAATGGCAGCAACAATCCGCCATAGCCCTAGCGAAGGCGGATAAATCAAATTTAATTTTATTCATTTTAACTCATATTTTATGCCCAGCATAAAGAAATGTGATGCCTTCCTCGAGAAGCATCATCAGTATATATCGCCGTTCGTCCTGTCGATGATCGCGATATTAACATTGAATTTAATCACTCCAACGATGCTCCTAGCGGCTGAGCCTCGCCGAAGCGCGCCTAAACCAATTGACTTTCAGATGAATAAGGCGACGGCGAAGCGTTCGCCTACTTCAAGTATGATGGCTGCCTCCTCTACTCTGTCGCAGGAAAAGGCGCTGAAGCGTCAGAAGCAGGAGGAAGCCAAGGCGATGAAGGAAGCCATCAAGAATTTAAAAAAATCGTTTAATACTCTCCATAGCAAACTTGAGCGAGTTGGCAAAAAAGACGCTTCTCTTTCAGTGGTCAATATCGAATTAATAAAAAATTTAACAAAAATAATTCAGGACTTTAAACTTCTCGATCAGCCGCTAGCGCCGGCGCCTCTGCCACCGATTACTACCAGTACTACTTCAACGAGTACTTTACCTACTACCAGTAGTACCCCAACCAGCACGCTATAATATCATTCTTAAGCTTATTTAATTAATAAACCATCATATATGATCTCCATCAAGCAGGCTGACGCATTTCTCGCGAAGCATCACAAGTACATTTCGCCATTCATTCTCTCGTTAGCGGTTATTTTAGCCCTAGATTTGATAAGCCCTACCCTACTGCTCGCGCAGGAGCTTTCGCCTCCTCTGGCCTCTCCGGCGCCGGACTCACAATATACGCAGTATCCAAATACACAGTATCTTTCTCCGCCTCCAGCCGGTCAGTATCCTCAGATGCCGCCATCGGGGTACACCGGTACATATCCAACCCAATCTCCACCGCCGAGCGGCACGATGATGCCACCGCCACCAAATGACGGGCAATATCCAAATCAACAATATCAACCTGGTCAACCAATGCAACCCCAAAATTTTGACGGTGGCCAACAGGGCCAGATGGGAAATTTTGGCCCATCGGAGGAGCAAATGAATAAGGAGCAAGCCAGACACGAAGCTGATCGCGTCAAGCAGGAAGCTAGAAGTTTGAAGCAAATGAAATCCGGTATGCGCGGTATGGAGCAGGGCATAAAAATGTTCAAAACACAGATTGCCCGTCTAACCAAGCAGGGTATCACAGTGCCGGCCGAGATCGCCGATAATATGAATAAGATTACGGCGCTGATCACGGCCCTGAAGTCCGCGGAAAATTTCCAGGATGCCCAGGAACAGATGCAGGAATTACCTGATCTGATGCAGTCGCTGGATGAACAGCGACAGATGTTGGAAAAACTTGGTCGCTGGAAGCAAACTTTGACACAGGCCGATCGTACCATAAAGCAGCTCGACCGCTCCCTCAAGCAAAATAAGACTTTAGCGGCAAGATTGGAGAAGAAGGGCTATGACATCAGCGACCTCGTGAGTAAATTTGAATCAGGAGTTCAAACAATGAAGGACAGTCGAGCAAAAGCTATTGAGCTTATCAAGACCGATCCGGAGTCTGCCTTCGATGAAATCGAAAATAATCTCTTCGAACAGATGGACGACCTGATGCAAAGTGATCGCACCATCAAGGAGCTCGGCAATCTGAGTAGCTTCAACAGTAGCTTCAAACGCGGAATCGCGGAGGGCCAGTCGATGATCAACAAATTGAAAAGAATGAAGATCGACACGACAGACCTCGCAGCGAAGCTGGCAGAGCTTAAAGCCAAGGCCACGGAGGTAAACTCGGTAATCAAGCAGAAGCCGATTGATACCGATTCTATCGTGGGAATATTCGAGGAGTTAGACTCGATGCGCCGTGATTTCGAGAATACCGCGAGCGAGCTTATGGGCGATCAGGGCGCTGATATGCCTTGGGAAAGTGGACCCCAGCAGTTCAAGCAGATCGACACAAAAAGTATGAATAAATTTATACCGCAAAAACCAGAACCGTTTGATCCCGGATTTAGCGGATCCGGATCTGGTCCTGGGATGAATACCATGGCGCCTGGAAAATTTTAATATGAAATGAAATAGTATTAATGAATAAAATTTAATGAAATAAAAATCCCCCGCCAGAAGCGAGGGATTTTGGATTTTATTAATCGTCTACACCCTTCTTTTTTAGAATTCTGGCCAACTTACCCATCACTCGTTTTTTACTTACACCAATCGCCTGGCTTGAAACTCCAAAATCTTCTCCTATTTCTCTTAGTGTCCTGTCGCCCATCAGATTACCCTCTGCGATCGCACGCTCGCGTTCATCGGGCAGGGTCGCGATTGCTTCTCGCACGTGCTTCTTCATTTCGTTTTCCTCCGCCACACCCTCCGGAGAAATTGTGCCGGCCGTCATATTTTCACCAAAAGTTTTAGAGCCATGTTTGGGGTTTGCTGGAGCATCAGTTGATATAAATTGTAAATTATGACCAATTCCGTCGGCCGGGCTATATTTGACTGGGTGCTGCCCAACCCTATTATAATTAACTACGTAGGCCTTTATCCAATGGGTGGCGTAGGTAGAAAATTTAATTCCTTGGTTTGGATTAAATTTCTTCATTGCCTCCTCAATCATGCCAAGCGCACCCTCCTGAATTAAATCACCTAAAATTTGATTATTCATGGCATATTTGCGGGCAGTTGATATGAACAAGCCAATATTGCTTCTGATAAATAAATCTCTCGCGGCCTTATCTCCTGCTTGGACTTTTCTAAATAATTCTACCTCTTCAGCTCGTGAAAGAGTTTTAAATTTTTCTTGGCCGTAGATTGCCATCGGGTCATCTCTTTCCGTGGTGGCCATGCGATTATCATTTTTAATAATTTCACTCGGAGGTTGTCTGGGTTTTTCTGACATATTAATAATTCACTAAGTAGTGTTGGTTAGTATAGGTTTATAGGATGTAATAGTCAAATTAATTAGGGCGCCCCGACGCGAAGTCGAGACGCCCTGGATGCGCACACTTTGGGTTACTTGCCCTTTGGCTTGTCTGTTTCTTTCCTGTAGAAGACTCCGAACACCATCAGAATGAGACCGCCCAATGCGAGCAGAGCCCCACATTTCATGCGATACTTCGCCACGCTGGGTGACTTCCGGGCCTTCATACAGACACCCCAGGCGAAGACGGCGACTCCGGCCACGAGGAGAGCGAATCCCCAGGCAATAAATCGAAATCTGGTCAAAATGGTCATTTTCCCGTTCTCCGTTTGTGATTGTAGTTAATTCGTACCATGTCAGCTGAGGATTGTCAAAAGGTGTACGGCAAGATTTTGTAATTAAAACAACAAATTGATATTATTCACGAATATAGCTACTATATATAATAGGTTGTTCAACGGTTGTTCTTTTTTTAAAAAGTGAGACGGGCAAATGAGAGATAGTAAAATAAATCGAAGAGAAGCGATTAAATTTCTGGGGATGGGAGCGTTTTCCTTGTTTGGCTGTAACAGCGCCAGGTATTCCATCCTCCCTCAGAGAGACGACTGCGGCAATTTCGC
>JBBTSL010000156.1:0-2683 GCA_038064745.1 Patescibacteria group bacterium
CTCGCCCAGCTCGGCCCGGATGTGCTCGGGCCCGATCGCTCCTTCGCGCGCGGGGAAGAGGTAGTCCCACGCCTCGTTGAGCGTGGACTCCCGCCGGTCGACAAAGAGGGACGCCGCGGCGACCGTCGCGGTTTTTCTATTTAACGCCGGATACCTGCTATCATATTCCTGGGGCGGCATTCTCCAGCCGGTCAGATTTGTCACTTTTGGCGGCACAGTGGGGGTTTGGATTTTCTTTGTTCTTAGCGGCTGGCTTTTATTTTATCAGATGCATAGAGGCGGCGAGGCCCTTACTAGGCAGAGTCTCTGGAGATATGCCAGGAAGAGATTGCTTAGAATTTTGCCGCTGTACTATTTCTCGCTTTTTTTTACGGTTTTATTTTTGAGACAGGATATTTTATTCGCCGCGGACGGAATCAGATCAATTTTATATAATTTAGTTTTCCTTCGCGGTATCAAGGGGGCAGGCGGCGGTGGGACGATTTCTATTAATCCGGTTTATTGGACATTGGTGATCGAGATGCATTTCTATTTTCTGTTGCCACTTTTTTATTATATTTTTTGCCGGTTTAGAAATTTCAAGCCGTTCCTGGCGGTGATTTTATTTGGAGTGGCCTATCGAGTGGCGGTGATTACTCTGGTTTCGTCGCCGAGCATGCAGTTACTTCGCTTTACGCCCGCAAATTTTGATTTCTTTGCGCTTGGTATGCTTGGCGCGTATTTGTATATTGATCGCAGTCGTTGGCTCACATATCTTACGAGCAAATATATTCAGGTCGCCTCGATTCTCTTCCTGCTATTATTCATGCGATTTTATGATCTTGATTTTCTGCCCACCTGGTCGTATGTCCTGGCGCCGATTTTTCTCGGGAGCATCATCGCGCTTATTATACTTTCATTTATTTTGAATGATAAAACATTTTTAAGCGGAGTCTTCGCTTCAAGGCCGATCCTTTTTATCGGGAAGATTAGCTATAGTATCTATATTTGGCATGCCATGGTCATACCACGAGTTGAAACTTTAACCATATCCAATAGCCAGAAATTTCTATTGAACATTATTATCACTTTGATTGTGTCGACTATTTCGTATTATATTATAGAAGCGCCGTTTCTGAGGCTGAAATCAAGGGTAAAACCTGTCGTAAACACCGTGCCGTAGTTTTGACATTTTTCCCTTATTCTTCTATACTAGGACAAGTTTTAACAAACCTATCTTTTTAATTGTCTTTCCGACATCGATTCCCCGCTTGGGCGGGGTAGGGGTGGGTTGGCCAACGTCGTCGAACCCACCCCCGGCCTTGAGGCCGACCCCGCCCTAGCGGGGACTGCTCGGAATGACAGCATAAAATCCCTATGTCCAAAAAGAGTCTTGAAATCGCGATAAAGTGGCTAATTTACGCCACCTTCTTTGTGCCGCTATTGGTCGTGCCATCTTCGTTCATTTTTCCGTTTATTGTTCCAAAAATTCTGATGTTCAGATCGCTGGTAGAGGTGATAATCGCGCTGTATGTTCTGCTACTCGTGATAAATTGGCAGGAGTACCGGCCGAAGTCCTCATTTCTGATGTGGGCAGTGTTGGCTTTTTTTATTAGTTTTACTATTTCGACTTTCTTCGGCACCGACAGTTATCATAGTTTCTGGGATAATCATGAACGCATGCTCGGACTGTTTACGATATTTCACTATATTGCTTATTTTTTCATCTGCTCACAGGTCTTTCGAACTTGGTCTGAGTGGCGAAAGGCTCTTCAGATTTTTCTACTCGCCGGTTCGTTGGTAATGTCAGTCGGGGCTATCCAGAAGATTAACCCAACTTTCCTCCTGAATGGGAATAGTTATCGTATTATCGCGACTCTCGGCAACGCCATCTATGTTGGTGGCTATGGCTTATTTCTATTTTCGGTGGCATTACTACTTCTCTTAAAGGAGTCTGCCGTAGGGTGGAGAATAGTGTATGGGATTGGCGGCCTACTTGGGTTGTTGGGGATGTTTGGTAGTAGTACGAGAGGCACGTTGATTGGCTTTGTGTTTGCTTTTGGGTTATCGGTTGCTGCTTATGCTATAGTTTTGAAAGAGCGAAAAAAATTAAGGATTTATTTGTTTGGTGCAATGGTTTTGGCGGCGGTTTTACTTGGTGTCGCCTATATTAATCGCAATAGTCAGTTCATACAGAAGTATCCGACATTCGTCCATTTGTTAAATATTTCATCAGCTGATTTTGACAGCGCCCGCTTCGTCGCGTGGGGGGTGGCGATCGAAGCCTGGAAGCAATATCCGATCATCGGCTGGGGTCCCAACAATTTCTTCTACGCTTTCAACGCTCACTACAATCCTCATTCTCTCGATTATGGGTACGGAGAAACTTGGTTCGACAATGCGCACAACATTATTCTAAATACGATGGCGGTGCAGGGCATCGTCGGGTTAATTTCCTACCTAGCAATTTTTGTTACCGCGATTTACGTTCTTATCAGCGCTTATCGTTCTAAATCGGTCGACAAGCATATTATGATCATCGGTTCTGCATTTCTTATTGCGCATTTAGTGCAGAATGTTACGGTTTTTGAGAATCCGACCTCCTATCTGTATTTCATGTTTTGGCTCGCGATGATTGGTAGGCTCTCTCGCGCGCCGGCTGCTATCACGGACAAAATTAAGCAGACTATATCGCCCAATCATG
>JBBTSL010000157.1:0-4346 GCA_038064745.1 Patescibacteria group bacterium
TAGGCGCGAACTTCCAGAGTGTGTTTGGGTGGACGAAGAATGTTGGATTTTAGAAAGTGAGCGAGTCCTCTCCCTGCCCTCTCCTCTGCGGAGGCGAGGGTTCAACGTCCCTCTCTGCCTCCACAGAGGAGAGAGTCGGAGAGAGGTAGCGTTTGCTCACAGGACGGCCAACCCACCCCCACCTTCGCTAAAGCTACGGAGGGCAGGCCTACCCTGTATCAAGCGGGGATTCGTTAATGCTGCCTTGCAGGGCACCCTGCGTGGTGCCCTGTGGATAACTTTCCACAAACCACTGAAATTATGGTCTGGATTAACCTAACATTAGCCAAAAAAGTGTGAAATTCTTGACAAAAGAATTAAACCCTGTTTCGCTTGACAGTTTATTATAATAAGGATATAATGATGCCAGCTTTCTAAATCCTCCAAGGTAATTCAAACTTCATGTCCAAGTTGTATTACGCTTTGCTCTTTTTTAAGCCAAAATTTCAAAAATAATTTTCTAACTCTTGGTCGCAAGAGTATTTTTTGTTGTCATCACTTTACTTTGTTTATTGTCCCGCAAACGGGATCCCGCTCGCGCGGGAATAATTGTTAATTATCGCACTATGCCAGTTTTCAAACATCAGAAGACGAAATCGATCGAACGAAAATTTCTGACGCCGATCTCGTCCATGCCGACACCGGATCTTGTCGAGATCCAGAAAAATTCCTACGATTGGTTTTTGAAAACGGGAATCAAAGAATTATTTGATGAAGTTTCGCCAATCACTGACTTCACCGGCCGCGACCTCGAGCTCTACATGGAGGACTATTATCTCGATGAGCCGCGCTTCGATGAGAAGACCTGCCGCGAACGCAATATTACTTTCGAGGCTCCTCTGCGCGTCTCCACTCGCCTTGTCAACAAACGTACGGCTTCGAGCAAGAAGCAGGAAATATATCTCGGCGACGTACCCATCATGACTGAGCGGGGCACTTTCGTAGTCAACGGCATCGAGCGCGTGGTCGTCTCCCAGCTTATCCGTTCGGCTGGCGCTTTCTTCACTGCTGAGAACGTCCGTGGCCGCCGATATTATGGAGCGAAGATTATCCCAAATCGCGGCGCCTGGATCGAGATCGAGACGGACCAAAACAATGTCATCTGGATCAAGGTAGATCGCAAACGCAAAGTTGCGGCCACTTCTCTACTGCGCGCCTTTGGCATGGATACCGATGAGGAACTTACCAAAGCATTCAAGAGCGTCAACAATCATCCCAATATCGATTTCGTCGACGCCACCATCAAGAAAGACCTCGCCAAGAATATGGACGAGGGTCTGATCGAAGTTTACAAGAGAATCCGCCCGGGCGACCTCGCTACCTCCGACAACGCCAAGAGCCTCATCTACGCGATGTTTTTCAATTTCGAACGCTATGATCTCGGCCGCGTCGGTGTTTATAAATTCAACACCAAATTTGATCTCGGCTATACCGCTGAAGATTATGAAAGAAAAGAAAATCGCATTTTATCAGCCGAGAAGTTATTGCTCGTCCTGAAGGAAGTTGTCCGCCTCAATATCACTCAGGAGGAAGCGGACGATGTCGATCACCTCGGCAACCGACGCGTTCGCGCGGTCGGTGAGCTCACTCAGAATCGCTTCCGCGTCGGTCTCGCCCGTATGGAGCGCATCATCAAAGACCGCATGAGCACCTACGAATTGGACCAGCTCACTCCAAACAAACTTATCAACGCTCGCCCGGTCACGAGTGCGATTCGCGAATTTTTCATGAGCTCGCAGCTCTCGCAATTCATGGATCAGACCAATCCACTCGCCGAGCTAGAACACAAACGCCGCCTCTCAGCCCTCGGACCCGGCGGTCTCTCACGTGATCGCGCCGGCTTCGAAGTTCGCGACGTGCATACTACTCACTATGGCCGTATCTGCCCGATCGCCACTCCGGAAGGACCGAACATCGGTCTCGTCAACCATCTCTCCAGCTTCGCCCGCATCAATGAATTTGGATTTATCGAAACTCCTTATCGCAAAGTTTTGCGCGAAGTTGAAAATAATCCGAAACTGACCGAAGGCGAAATTTTGCGCGGAGAAGTGGCCGGTTTTGAAAACGGCACCAAGATTACGAAGGATGTAGCCGCGAAACTCGCCAAGCAAAAATTAGAGAAAATTCCGGTGAGGCCTCGCGTCACTAACGAAGTGGTTTACCTGAATTCATTCAAAGAAGAAAAAATTATCTCCGCCGCCGCCAATGTTAGGCGCGACGAGAACGGTTACTTCCTCGAGGAGAACGCCCCGGCTCGACGCTTTGCCGTCGCGAGCGTCGCGAAGACTGATGATATCGAATATCTCGACGTCGCTTCCAACCAGATTGTCAGTATCCAGACTTCCTGTATCCCGTTCCTCGAGCATGATGACGCGACCCGCGCTCTCATGGGCTCGAACATGCAGCGCCAAGCCGTGCCTTGCGTCCGCCCGGAGGCGCCGCTCGTCGGCACCGGTATGGAACGCGAAGCCGCGCTTTACTCCGGACACATGGCGATCGCGCAGGTTGATGGCGAGATTACCGAAGTTGATGGCAGTCACCTGGTCCTGACTTCGAAGAAAGGCGAAAAATTCGTCCATAATTTAAATAAATTCAAACGTTCCAATCACTCAACTTGTATTGATCAGCACCCGACAGTTGAGCTGGGCGCCAAAGTTAAGAAGGGCGACATACTCTCGGATGGTCCGTCAATTCGCGAAGGCGAGCTGGCCCTCGGTCAGAATGTGCTGGTCGCTTATATGGTCTGGGACGGCTTCAACTATGAAGACGCGGTTATTATTTCCGAGCGTCTGGTGCAGGCCAACGGCTACAGCTCAATCCACATCGAGGATTATACGATCGATGTTTCTGAGACCAAACTTGGACCGGAAGTTGTCACTTCTGATATTCCAAACGTCAGTGAAGAAAAATTAAAAAATCTCGACAGCGAGGGTATCATCCGCATCGGCGCCGAAGTAAAATCCGGCGACATTTTGGTCGGTAAGATTACCCCGAAGGGCGAGACCGAGCTCTCTCCTGAGGAGCGACTGCTTCGCGCCATCTTCGGCGACAAGGCCCGCGATGTTCGTGACTCATCTTTATATCTTGAACATGGTGAACACGGTAAGGTTATCGATGTTAAAATTTTCTCGGCTGAAAACGGTGACAATCTCGAGCCGGGCGTGACGAAGCAAGTCCAGGTCACGGTCGCCGATCTCCGCAAATTGCAAGTCGGTGATAAGATGGCCGGTCGCCACGGAAATAAGGGTGTGGTATCAAAGATTGTTCCGGTGAGCGACATGCCTTTCCTCCAGGACGGTACTCCGGTGGATATTATTTTGTCTCCGCTCGGGGTTATCTCCCGTATGAACCTCGGCCAATTGCTTGAGACCCATCTTGGTCTTGCCGCCAATGCTCTGCAGACAAAATTTGCGACTCCGGTTTTGAACGGTATCAATGAAACTCAAATTAAAGAAGAATTAAGTAAAGCCGGTCTGCCGACCAACGGACAGATTCAGCTTTGCGACGGCCGCACCGGCGAACCTTTCGACCACAAGACCACCATCGGCTACAACTATATGTTGAAGCTAAACCACATGGTCGAGGACAAGATCCACCAGCGCTCGATCGGGCCGTACAGCCTCATCACTCAGCAGCCGCTCGGAGGCAAGGCTCAATTCGGTGGCCAGAGATTTGGTGAGATGGAAGTCTGGGCTCTCGAAGCCTACGGCGCCGCGCATACTCTGCAGGAAATGATTACCATCAAATCCGACGATGTGCAGGGACGCTCCAAAGCTTATGAAGCAATCATCAAAGGCGAACCGGTAGTGAAGGTAAATATTCCGGAATCATTCAACGTCTTGGTACGCGAGCTCAAGGGTCTCGGACTTGATGTTGAACTTTTACGTCATATGGACAACGGCGAATATCGCCCCGCAGCTGAAGTCGAAGCTGAGGAAGCAAAACTCCGAAAGACCGATGAGATTGTGAATGAGCAGGAGTCGGTTCCGGTCGAACAAAAAAAGTAAATTTTCAGTAAATGAAAATTGAAAATTAAAAATTGAAAATTTATTACTTTATGTCTCGAGATCAATTACATTCCATGCACTTCGACGCGATTCGCCTGAAGCTGGCTTCGCCGGAAGTTATCCGCGGCTGGTCGTATGGTGAAGTCAGCAAACCTGAAACGATCAATTATCGCACCCAGAAGCCGGAGAAGGGCGGTCTATTCGCCGAAGAAATTTTTGGCCCAGTGAAAGATTGGGAATGCTACTGCGGAAAATATAAAAAAATCCGTTATAAAAATATTGTTTGCGATAAATGCGGCG
>JBBTSL010000158.1:0-1278 GCA_038064745.1 Patescibacteria group bacterium
AACTCAACACCGAACGGACATGCAGAATTACTCAATATTAACATCGAAATTCAAGATTCAAGACCTGACCTGCTCTGTCGAAAACACGTGTAATTCCTGGTATAATTGACAGATGAAAACATCAAAATCTCCAATCAACGTCGCTCGCGTTGCTTATGAGGCGGCGCAAAAAGCAATTCCCGCTTATAGTCACGCAAAAAGTCCTAAGAAATTCACCCAGCCCCAACTCATCGCTTGTCTTGTGCTTCGACAGTTTTTTAAAACTGATTATCGTGGCACACAGGCGATCCTTGAAGACTCCACGGATCTCCGCAAGGCCCTCGAACTCACTCGAGTTCCGGACTATACGACACTTCACAAAGCGGCTCAGAAGTTTGGTAAGGCAGATATTATGCGAAAACTTTTTGTCTCAACCATCGGCATGGCGGCCGCTATTGGCCTCCTGGTCGCCCCGGTTCGAGCCGCCATCGACGGCACTGGTTTCGAATCTCATCACGTCAGTGATTATTTCGTGTCGAGAAAGTCAAAAGGTGGCGCAAGTGTGCAAGAAACAACATATACTCACTTTCCAAAGGTTGGTATCGTCGTGGATTGCGCGACGCATCTGGTACTCGGTGCTATTCCGAGTCGAGGCCCCTCAACAGACGTTATGCATTTTCCCGCGGCTCTTCGAGAGGCACTAAAATCTTCCTCGATTCATACGCTGATTGCGGATATGGGCTATGACTCCGAGGCCGCACATGTGCTCGCTCGTGATCGGCACGGCATCGAGAGCATTATCCCGCCAAGGATGTGGAAGAAGTTCGGAAGATTACCACGGAAAAAATATCGACTTCTCATGGCGACTAATTTTGACAAAGTTCAGTACGGACAACGCTGGCAGGTTGAGACGGTTAATAGCATGGTGAAACGAAATCTTGGATCGGCACTTCGCGCCACAAAAGTTCACGGACAATACCGCGAGATCCGCTTTCGTTTATTCACGCATAACGCGATGGTGGTTTAATCAATCTTTTCGACAAAGCAGGTCAGGTCTTGAATCTTGAATAAATTTGCCGGAATCTGATTTTTCAGGTATAGTTACCTTGCAAAAAGTACAAAGAGATGTTGCTCGCGCATTTGCGAGCCTCAACTCATTCCTTTGGTGAAAACCATGGGTAGGCAACCAGGGAAATCTGCTGGGAACCATAAATGAGACCGAGACTGATCACTTAAGTGGTTGGGAGATTTCATCCGACTTAACCATCGGGTCAAATCTCTTGGCCACTTTTTGCGTTT
>JBBTSL010000159.1:0-2782 GCA_038064745.1 Patescibacteria group bacterium
AATCTTGACAGTAGTCCGCTTGAATACGGTTCACATTTGGCAAAATCAAAGGCGTCCCTCGCGGCCATAAATGGTGGTATAAGTGGATATAGCGCATCGGTGGCGTTTCAGGTGAGTAATCAAAATGTCAGTAAACCGACTGAAAAAGTGTGTGCTCAAAAAGGAGATGTCAACGATAATTGTCGCGTTAATCTGGTTGATTTTTCTATCATGGCGTATTGGTTTGGCCGGCCGAATCCGCCGACCTCAGTTGACTTGAACCACGACGGCAAAGTCAATTTAGTTGATCTGAGTATTATGGCTTATTATTGGACCGGGTAGTGAAGGTTAGAAAATAGTAAGTAGTAAGTAGAAAATAGAAGTTAGTGTGTATTAGTAGAAGTTATTAGTTTTTCTTCTACTTACTATTTACTACTTTCTAATTTATAACAAAAGTATGAGTATTACGAAATCATTTAGAGATCTTATTGTTTGGCAGAAGTCACGAGATTTAGCTGTTATTATTTATAATATAACTTCGCAATTTCCGCGATCAGAACTGTATGGGTTATCCAGTCAAATGCAACGTGCGGTTATTTCAATATCATCTAATATTGCGGAGAGTTATCATCGTTTTCATCAGAAGGAAAAAAGACAATTTTTGGCAATTGCCTTTGGTTCGGGATCGGAACTGGAGAGTCAGATAGAAATTTCTAAGATTTTATTTCCAAAAATAGATTACAAAGGGTCGGAAAATTGTTAGATGAGGTGATGAGGATTTTAAATAGTTTTCTTTTGAAGTGAGTATGAAAAAATTTCGAAAATTGGGGTTTCTCCTTCTATTTGCTATTTACTATTTGCTATTTTCTCCACCTTCGCCCTCACTTGCCGCTGATTTTTCTTTTTCATCTCCCGTCAACAATGTTCGTCTCGGCGATGAATTTTCAGTGCGGCTTCTGCTCGGCACCGAGGGCGAAACTATCAACGCAATCGAGGGTAAAGTTTTATTCCCGTTAAATAATTTAGAAGTAAAGGAAATCAGCGACGGGAATTCGTTGATAAATTTATGGGTCCGGACGCCATCGTTCGATGTAGCCGGTAATTCGGACGCCGCGCTCGGCGCCATAAATTTCGCGGGTATTATCCCCGGCGGGTACGATGGCGCCCTCGGCGCTGGTCTTATATTGACCGTCAAATTTAAAGCAAAAAATTCCGGCGCCGGCCAGATATATTTGGCGGATATGCAGGCCTTACTGAACGATGGGTTTGGTACGGCCGCTTCGGTATCGAGCAGTCCGTTTAATTTTTCTATTTCAGAAGGGGTGCCTGCCTCAACGGTCGAAGTAAAACAGGATCGCGAGCGTCCGGAGATGTTCAGCATCAATCTCTCGAGGGCTGTAAGTTTGTTTGACAATCGATGGTTCATCGCATTTTCTACTCAAGATAAACAATCCGGAATAAATCATTATGAAGTAAGTGAGGATTTAGGATTTAGGATTCAGGATATAGGGGTGAAATTTCGAACCGCCCTAAATTCTATATCCTATATCCTATATCCTTCGTCAACACATTCCTATATTCTAAATTCTTGGCAAACCGTTTCCAGTCCGTATATGCTGAAGGATCAGAAACTTCAAAGTGTTTTACGGGTAAAGGCGGTTGATAATGCCGGAAATGAGCGCATTGTTACGTTGCCCCCGCAGAATCCACTGCCCTGGTATGAAAATATCGTGATTTGGAGTATAATAGGAGTATTAGCAGTCATCATTATTAGTAGGGGGATATGGAGGAAAAAACAAAATCGATAATCAGATTTCGTTGGCATGGCTGGCGCCATTTTTGTATTCCCCGCTTGGGCGGGGCAGGGGTGGGTTGGCGTAACCTCGTTTTTTTTCTATTTTCTATTTTCTATTTTCTAAATCCTTCTTCCGCTCACGCCGCCTCTCTTTATTTTTCTCCGTCGAGCGGCTCCAAGCAAGTCGGCACGACCTTCACGGTCTCAGTTTTTGTTTCAAGCGCCGATCAGGCGATGAACGCCGCCTCGGGAGTTCTCAGTATGTCGAGCGATCTGCTCCAGGTAGTTTCAATCTCCAAAGCCGGATCGATTTTTTCGCTCTGGGCGCAGGAGCCATCATTTACGGCCAGCAGTGTTAACTTTGAGGGGATTGTCTTAAATCCCGGCTACACCGGTTCGTCTGGTAAGTTGCTCACCATTACTCTGAAGGCCAAAGCCGTTGGCGAGGCGGCCCTAAGTTTTTCCGGCGGATCGGTCCTCGCGAACGATGGTAGCGGCACGAATATTTTGACCGGCATGGGTTCGGCGAATTTCGCTTTGAATGTAAAGAGTCTCGCGCCCGCGGCCGGTCAGTCTACTTCGCCGCTTGAGGCGGCCGGAGTGCCGACGGCGCCGAGGATTTACTCTTCCACCAATCCGGATTCGGAGAAATGGTACGCGAATAGCAATCCGAAATTCAGCTGGACGATGGGCCCCGATATCACCGGAGTAAGTATTTTTGGCGATCATGATTCCAATACCAATCCGGGGAGTACATCAGATGGATTATTTTCAAATAAAACTTATAATAGTGTGGAAGATGGCGTCTGGTATTTTCATCTGAGGCTTCGGAATAGATACGGTTGGGGGGCGATTTCGCATTTTAAATTCCGGATAGATACCGCTCGGCCGAGCTCATTTGATATCGTCAAAGTTGAAGGAGCCGACGACACTAATCCGGCAGTTTCCTTTTTACTGAAAGCGACAGACGAGCTCTCCGGCGTTGATTATTATGAGATGCAGGTTGAT
>JBBTSL010000159.1:2792-4258 GCA_038064745.1 Patescibacteria group bacterium
AAGTGATGGTGCCTTTCTGCCGCACGCCGCTGGAGGCGCAGAAAGTAACGGAAAATATTTATAAAACTGGAAATCTAACGGCCGGTAAGCATATTTTGGTGGCTAAAGTTTATGATAAGGCCGGAAATTTTATGGCTGATTCGATGGAATTTTCAGTCGCAGAAATCAATTCACCGACGATAAATAAATTGCCGGACAAACTCATCACCGGCGATATTCTAAAGGTGTCAGGCAAGACCTACCCCAACTCCGTGGTAACTGTTTGGTCGCAATATGAAAGCGCTGACCCGGTACCGGTCTCTGTCAGATCAGATGCGAATGGAAACTATTCCGTGGTATTCCCGGACAAGCTAAGCGAAGGTGTTTACAAAGTTTGGTCCGAAGTTGTGAGAGAGGGTGGTGCCAGGAGCGGGATTGGCGAGAAGGTTTCTATCGCGGTTAGTCAGCCGGCGTTATTGCAGTTTGGTTCGACCCTGATTAGTTACTTATCGGTAGTAGTTTCGCTAGTTTCTCTGATCCTCCTCTTGGTCGTTTCTATCTGGTACTTTGGTTTCAGGTTGCGGAAGCTGAAAAGTAAATTAAGACGCGATATTGATCAGACTAGTAAAATTCTTCATGAGCAATTTGACGCGCTGCGGTATGAAATTTTGGTACAGATAGAAATTTTGGAAAAAGTCAGGAAGAAACGCGACCTGACGAAGGAGGAGGAGAAGATTGTCGCCCAGCTCAGGAAACATTTGGACGGCGCGGAAGTTAATATCCACAAAGAATTTAAACATCTTGAGAAAGATTTGGAGTAGCGACGCACTGATTGCATTTTCTCCGTACTTCAAGTAAACTGGCTGGGTATGTTACATGCAATTGCTGGATTTTTTATTGGCGTACCGCCCGAGCTCGCCGTCGTCATCGTCAGTATGATGCCGGTCCTCGAGCAGAGGGTCGGGATACCGCTCGCGATACTCGTTTATCATATGCCGGTTTGGAAGGCGTATTTTTTGGTTATGGCCGGCAATATCGGTCCGGTTTTGGCCCTGCTTTATTTTGCCGGCGATTTTCACGCTTGGGTTCACAAAAGATCCGGTTTTTTTTCCAGTCGTATTTGGCTGAAGAAGCTGGATGAGGCGCAGGAGGCCTTCAAAAAATATGAGAAGTACGGATTGCTCGGATTGATGATTTTTGTGGCGTTGCCGATTCCCGGTAGTGGTATTTTTACCGGCGCTATTATTGCATTTCTGATGGGTGTGCAGTTTCGGCATTCTTGGCCGTATTTGGTAGGCGCGGTGCTGCTATCCGGTCTATTGACCGTAGCGGTCACGCTTGGTTTTGACAGAGTCTTTTTTTAATGGGCATATTGTTACTTTTTTCAAACTGTCATCCTGACGTCACAGGAAGGATCCCTGGCTCACTCAACATATCACCCACCCAATTCCCTCCCCCTAGAAGCGGGGAGGACGGAGGAGGGGGTT
>JBBTSL010000160.1:0-3601 GCA_038064745.1 Patescibacteria group bacterium
AAATAATGATGGACAAACCCAAAGGAGTTACCGTGATTAACCCCGCAACTGTATATGAAACGCTGGCGATGCTCGCATTCGCACTATCGATCGCCTATCCGTTTGTTTCGGATTTCGATCTGATCGCAAAGAACAATCTGGCCGAAAAACAGGAAGAAATTGATTTCCCCCGGATTCTGCTGAAGAGGACCAGAGACCTGGAGCGAGTGTGGTCGAACAGCGAATCGATCAGAGGTCAGATCCGAAAGATCAAAGATGAGCGGGAGAGACTGCTGAAGCGTCTCTGATACTCTGACAAACAGAAAGGTGTGGCCCGAGGTTGCTTTGCAGCCCGGGCCTTTTCTTTTTTTCTATCCTTTTGCCTAAAACGATTGACAAAATCCAAATTTTATAGCAAGATGTCCGCACACCCGCAGTACGAAAAGAGGAAAAGTCATGGACAAAATGGATCTGCAAGTCAAAGCTGCATTGGTCGCGGAAGCCGCAAGACGCCAGAAAGAAGAAAATCCAGAGCTTCGCAAATACCGGATCGAGATGCCGGTTAATGCAATTATGCAATGGCTTGACGGCCGAAAAGTTGATCTTTCCGTCACACTCGGAACAGGACTCGGCGACTTTGGCAAGGAACTTCCGGGCATGATTGAGACCAGCTATCAATCACTCCATCTGCCGGTCGGCACCATGTCGGCCCACGCTAGCCTCCTGCGCTATGCTCAGATCGGCCAGCTTGGTGTCCTGCTTTTCTCGGGACGCAAACACCTATATGAGAAGGGTGTCGAACTTGATACCGCTCTCATGGCGGTGCGCTCTGCCTTCTTTGTCGGCGCAAAGATACAAATCCTCACCTGCGCGGCTGGCTCGGTGAACGTCGGGTATCACCCGGGCAATCTGGTTTTCGTGAAGGACCACATCAACCACCTCGGTGTCGATCCGACCCTGCCGTTCGTCGCCATGACGAACGTCTACGACAAGAAATTACTGGAAAATGCACACCGTGTTGCTGAAAAAACACTCCGAGATTGGGTACGTAAAGGCGTGCTCGCCTCGAAACGAGGTCCGTCCTTCGAGACTCCGGCCGAAATCATAGCGTTGCGTAGGCTTGGCGCCGACCTGGCCGGCATGTCCATCGTCCACGAAGCGATGGCTCTGAAAGAGCTGGGGGCGCGGGTACTCGCGATCTCCCTCATCACCAACTACGGCGCTGGGATCAAGGACGACGACGAAATCACACACGAAGCCAACACTGCCGAAGGTGCGAAAGCGGCCGAGCGTTTCTCGAAAGTCCTCCTCGCCATCATCGAGCAGTTGTAGCGACAGCTGTAACTAGCTCTACACTCAGGGCGGCCTCCACGAGGCCGCCCTTCTTCATTCCACTTTCCCGATCCACATCGGTATCCCAAGCCGACGGCGTTTTGTTTCACCGAGCAACAAATTCTTATGGCGTTCTGGGTCATCTCCACGCTCGGTAAGGTGCGCCCCAAACTTCTGCGCTTCGAGGCTAGTGCCGAGAAACATCGTATGCTTGCCATAGCGAGCCGAGAGCTCATCCACACCGCGATAAATTTTCATAAATTTCTCAACTTTCACGAAGCTCCCGAATAGATCCGGTTGACGATTTTCCTCGCCAAGTTTCGTGAGGATAATGCCGCTCGCGCGATATTGTTTTTTCTTGGTAAATATCTCGTCAAAAACTTCCCTCGCCGCCCTGATCATATCAAGCGGGATGCTGGTCGCCCGACTGAAACGCAACTCGAGGCCATAGTAATTAAAATCCTGAGTTTTCAGAAAAATGTACGCCTCGCTCGCCGCCAGGCGATAACGCCGTGCTTTTATACAAGCGTTCTCGATATTTTTCGACAATTGCGAGAAAATAAAATCACGATCATTCGACGGCGGCGTGAAGGTTCTGGTTTTCTGGATCGAAGCGTAATCAGTTTTGGTCTCCAGGTTCAGAGAATAAACCGGCCGGCCGTTCAACTCCTGCCAAATTTCATAGTACGGCTTGCTCAAATTATATTTCACCCATGCCTCGCTCGAGGAGGAGAATTCTAGCGCGGTTCTCTTGCCATATTTCAGAAGGAGAGCCGAAGTGGCGGGGCCGATCCCCCAAATTTTCTCGGTCGGCAAATCTTTCAAATATATATGAGCGTCTCCTGCCGGGATAGCGGTAAATCCGGACGGCTTCTGCCATTTGGAACCAACCTTGGCGAGAACTTTGTTCGGCGCGAGGCCGACCGAGAAAGTAAAGCCAAGCTCAGTATCAATCGCCTTTTTTATTTCTAGAGCGATCTTTTCATAACTCATCTTATATACTTGCCGGAGGCCGGTGATATCGGCGAAACACTCATCCACCCCATACTCCTCTACCTCGGAAGTGAAGCGGCGCACTATCGCGTAGAATCTTTTCGAAAGCAGGCTGTAAGTCTCATAATCAGACGGCAAAATAATCGCGTCCGGGCAAAGCCGCAGAATCTCGAAGAATCTCATCGCCCGCGTCACCCCGCGCGCCTTGGCCTCGTAACTCATCGACGCCGCGATCCCGCGCTCCTTACCACAGATCACCGGCTTCCCCGCCCAAGCCGGATTGCGCGCCTGCTCGCAGGATGCAAAAAACGCATCACCGTCGATGTGGAGGATTGCTTTGGGAAATGAAGATATAGAATTTAGAATATAGGATATAGGATTTAGGATATAGGATTTAGGATATAGGATTTGGGATTTCTCAAGCGTGGTATTTTCGAATGACAGCAGTTACCACCGCCGCGACCTTCAGCTCCTCCTTCGGATAAATCGTCCGATATTTTTTGTTTGCCGGTTCGAGTGATACCTTGCCGTTTCTTTTATGAAAATATTTCATAGTCCAGCCACTGTCAATCTCAGCGATGATGATATCACCATCCTTCGGCGTCCGACCGCGCTCCACGAGGACGATATCCCCCAGCCTGATCCCCGCATCTATCATCGAATCACCGGAAACGGTCAGCATATAGGTGGCCTCTTTGTTGTGGATCAAAAATTCGTCGAGGCTCATAGTATCGGCCAGCTCCTCCTCGGCTGGGCTAGGGAAACCGGCCTCGACCGTACCGAGTAGCGGCAGCCCGGTCACACTGCTCGAGAGAAGATATTTGCCCTGACTATCTTTCTCGAGGAGGCCGGCCTCCACCCAACTCTGGAAATGTTTTGCGATGGCGTTGGTGGATTTGAGTCCGGTCAGACGGAGCATCTCGCGGAAACTGGGAAGATAGCCGCGCTTCCGGACAAAATTTAATAAATCGGAGAAATATTTTGGATAGGTCATAAGTATAAAAAATTCCAATAACCAAATCCCAATGACCAAATAAACTCCAAATCACAATTTCGAAAATTGGACATTGGTCATTGGAGTTTGGGATTTGGGGTTTTATTAATTGTAGTATAGTGAACATCCGTTCACCTGTAAAGTGGATAACTTTACTGTCATTCCAGACCACGATCTGGAATCCACAATTGGCCGTTTGGTGTTTGTGGATTCCCGCTTTCGCGGGAATGACAAATAGTGTCATACTACTGTTGCTTAAAATTTCCTCTATGATATACGAAAAAATTCTCCGTCCAATTCTTT
>JBBTSL010000161.1:0-11255 GCA_038064745.1 Patescibacteria group bacterium
CCATTGATCTACGAAGGCCTTTTGGCCTTTTTTGGTGGTAATATTTATGGTTTTACCAATGACTTCTTGCAGAAGACGATTGGCAGCTTCACTGCCGCGGATGATATTAACTTCCAGGCCTAGCCTTTTGGCCTCCCGATAATTTATGTTATTCCCAAACTCGATTTGGAGGGCGACGATGGCTTCTTTGTCATCGGTGATAGGCAGAGAGTAATTGGCGCGAAGCGATGCCAGTTTATTTTCATAGTCTGCAAAAATACTTTGTAATTCTTCATATTTCTTGATGCCATCCGGATTTGCCAGTTTCAAATTTTCTTCCAGCCGTTGATTGAAAAATTTAGTATAGGCCGGATTGAGAGTGCCGATAAATTCTAAAAACTTCCGGTCGTCAATCGGGGTTTTCTTTCCTTGCTCCAGCAGAAGGTCACCATATGCCAGATAGTCAGTGGACAGCGAGTTTCGTATATTATTTAATCGTATGCTTTTTTCCGCCGCCTTATCCTCAGGCTGATGCATCTTCAATAAATATTCGCCCGTGATTATGGCTTCGGGTGGGTGTTGGTGATGTTCGGACATATGGGGGAATTAATTAACTCATTTAATATTATCGCCACAATTATCATAAAAAACTGAAACTCGTTGCAAGTTGTAATTTATTTGGATATTTTTCGCTGCCTTGTTCTATCTTTCAAATATCGCCCCACTGCCTCCTTAGTGGTTAACCAATCCCTGCCTTCTTTATGCGCCTCCAATTTTCCTTGTCTGGCCAGTAGGTTTAGATATTTGGCTGAAAAAGGCACTGTTTTAGATATTTCTGTCAGTGACTCAAACTTTTCCTGCTTTGTAGTTGCAGGAGTTAGGGTCTTCAGATAAATATCAAGCGAGCGCTCAATGGATTGAGCGACAAATTTGATTAGCGGTTCATATTTACCTTTATCCGCTTTATCGAGAACATCATAATATTTTTTTCGATCGGTTTTCATAATTACCACCAGCGGATAGCCAGCTTGCATCAAAAATAAATTCATCGTCAAGCGCGCTGTTCGTCCATTGCCATCAAAAAATGGGTGAATGTAAACTAATCTATGATGCAGTAAAGCAGAAAGCTCAATAATATTTAGTTTGCTCTTTTGTGAATTTAGCCAAACAATTAAATTCCGCATCAAATTAGGAACCTGTAACGCATCCGGCGGAGTATGGTCAGCGCCGCCAATAATTACATTGGCGTTCCGGTATCGGCCAGCCCACTCTTTGTCTGTTTCCTGAACAATAATTTGATGTAAATTTTTTATGAGCATTTCAGAAACAGTGTGTTTTTTGTCTTTATCTACTAGGTCATACAGATACTCCAATGCGGCGTGGTGATCTTTCGCTTCTAGATGATCCTTTAGCGGCTTTCCTTTTACTGTTATACCTTCGCTAATAACCAAAAACGTCTCTTTTAATGTCAATGAGTTGCCCTCAATAGCATTTGAGTTGTAGGTCATCTCAATTTGAAATTTTTCCCGAAGTTTTTGTACTGCAGATTTCGGTAATGGACGAAGTTTGTTGAGTTTCGAAAGTTTTTCTTCCAAACGATTTATTATGATTGGTGATAGGTAAGTCATAAGAAGCGCTTAATATGGTTTAGATGATTATTTATAGTATACCATATTAAGTAATTACGTCAATACGAGGCATACTTTAATCCCAACCCAAACCTATCCCTGTTTGCGCGAGAGGACGAGACGAACCGCCAGATCGCCACGGGGTAAGACACGCTGATAGGAATCCACGCGCGAAGGGCCACCATAGGCACGGAAGCCGCCATTCAGGCCGCTGCAAACGCCACCGCCCTCAAGAAAATAATTATCAAAGTTAGTCCAAAGATTTTTTTGACCAAATTGTTTGGCTGGAGCTAAACGAGCATATTCGTCTTGTCGGATGAGGCGCAGTTCCAATTGTTTTGGATCGCAGTTGAGTTGTTTTAGGATTTTCTGGTGTTGCTCTGTCGGCTCACGATTGGACGGGTCTCCTTCCCACAGAGCATTGTCGATGATTTCTCGGGATATATTGACCGTACTGCCAGTGCCAAGCAGAGCTTCCAAAAGTTTGGACTGATGAGAAAGGGCGGCCTCAGGGGAGGAGTAATCTTGCTCTGTCCAGTTGTCCACGAGCAGAACTTCATCTTTCTCAAAATGAGGGGCGGCCGGCTGGTTGGCTCGCTGGCCGGATACCTCCAGATTGGAAATAATCCTGCTTTGTGATATTTGAGTTAAATACCAAAAGTCATTTGGCGGCACACAGGGCATAGGCAGATTAGGACATTCTTTTTTCCATTGATCTACGAAGGCCTTTTGGCCTTTTTTGGTGGTAATATTTATGGTTTTACCAATGACTTCTTGCAGAAGACGATTGGCAGCTTCACTGCCGCGGATGATATTAACTTCCAGGCCTAGCCTTTTGGCCTCCCGATAATTTATGTTATTCCCAAACTCGATTTGGAGGGCGACGATGGCTTCTTTGTCATCGGTGATAGGCAGAGAGTAATTGGCGCGAAGCGATGCCAGTTTATTTTCATAGTCTGCAAAAATACTTTGTAATTCTTCATATTTCTTGATGCCATCCGGATTTGCCAGTTTCAAATTTTCTTCCAGCCGTTGATTGAAAAATTTAGTATAGGCCGGATTGAGAGTGCCGATAAATTCTAAAAACTTCTGATCGTCAGTCAAAGTTGTCCTTCCTTGCTCTTTTTGGTAATCGCCATATACCAGGTAGTTATGGGACAGGGAGCTTCGTATATTATCATTGATCTTCCACGCCTCTTTTTCTCCCTCAAATAACTCACCCCCGCCTTTTCCTTCATTATTTTTCATACAGACCATTTACAAATTACCCTTAATATTCATAAGCATAACATATTCAGTTATTTTTCCAAGTGTTAACGTAAATTGTTGGTTGGCAACAACTTTTGTGGTATACTATTCTCATACACAAATGAACATACGCACCTGTTCTCATGTTCTAGTGTTCTAGTGTTCTTGTGTTCTCATGTTTTAATGTTTTAATGTTCTCATGTTCTCTTGTTCTTGTGTTCTCACGTTATACATATGATCAGCCTTGAAACACTCAAAAAAGTTTTTCGAAAATACGAAATGAAAATTTCTCCCAGCCAGATTCGCGAGGCCGAGAATAAAGCGGCCAAGACGAACAAAACGCTGGAAGAAGTTCTGTATTCCGAGGGGCTGGCAGAAGAGGGCGACCTATATCAGAAAATTGCCGATTTCCTCGGCGTGCCTTTTATAAATTTGAAAGGGCGTGAGATTAAGAAGGAAGTCCTCGCGCTCATCCCCGGGCCGGTGGCCGGCACGCACCAAGTGGTAGCGTTCGACAAAACTCCATCTGAAATCAAGCTGGCGATGACTGACCCGACCGACATTCAGACGATCGAATTCCTCCGCCGCAAGACCGGCCTCGAGCCAAAAATTTACATCACTCCCCCCAGCGATCTGAAGGAGGCGCTACGTCGCTATCACTCCGAGCTCGAAGGCGAACAACTCCGCATCATCCAGGAAAGTGGCGACCAGTCGGTCGGAGCCGATCTCAAGAAAGCAGCCGAGACAATCTCTGTCATCAATGTCGTCACCAGCATCCTTGAAAATGGTGTCTTCGAGTCCGCCTCAGACATCCATATCGAACCAACCGAGAAAGAAATTACTGTTCGCTACCGCATCGATGGCATCCTGAAGCCAATCATGACCCTGCCGAAGTCACTCCAGAACGGCATCATCGCCCGCATCAAAATTCTCGCGAATGTTAAGCTCGACGAGCACATGATTCCGCAGGACGGACGTTTCAAGATCCAGGTTTCAGATGAGAAAGTGGCGTTCCGCGTCTCATTTCTGCCGGTCTATGATGGCGAGAAGGTCGTCATGCGTATCCTCCACGAGGGGACCAAGCCTCTGACGCTCGATGGACTGGGCTTCCTGCCGAAGCCGAAATCAATCATGGAAAACGCGATCAAAAAGCCGCACGGCATGATCCTTGTGACCGGCCCCACCGGGTCCGGCAAGACGACCACGCTTTACTCGCTCCTCGGCATGCTCAATAAACCGGACGTAAACATCTCGACTGTCGAAGACCCGATCGAATACCGGATGCCGGGCGTCAATCAGAGCCAGGTTAATCCGAAGGTCGGCTTCACTTTCGCGCTCGGACTGCGCGCGCTCCTTCGTCAAGATCCAAACATCATCATGGTCGGCGAAATCCGCGACCAAGAGACGGCCGAGATCGCCATCAATGCCGCCATGACCGGCCACTTGGTGCTCTCCACCCTGCATACCAATGACGCGGCCACCACGCTTCCCCGCCTTACCGATATGGGGGTGCCGCCGTTCCTCATCGCCTACACCGCGAACGTGATCGTCGCTCAGCGCCTGGTCCGCAGAATTTGCACCTTCTGTAAGAAAGAATACAAGCTGGACAATACCGCCGTGTCTGAGCTGGCCAAAGTTTTCTCAACTGACAAGCTCGCGGTACTTTTCAAGACCAATATGCCAGCTGATGCAAAAGTACCGGACGACATGACCACCTATTTCCAAGGCGAAGGCTGCCGCCGCTGCGGCTCCACCGGCTACAAAGGACGACAAGGTATCTACGAAGTACTGGAGAATACTCCGGAAATTATAAAATTGGTAAATCAACGCGCGACGGCGGCGGAAATTTATGAGACCGCTCGCAGGCAAGGGATGCTGACGATGCTAGAGGATGGGCTAATCAAGGCGAAAATGGGCGTTACCACTATCTCTGAAATTTTGAGGGTAACGAAGGAATAATTTATTTCAATAACATGGCAATCGAAAAAAAACCTGAAAAAAAATTAAGTAAATTGGAAGTTTGGCTCAATGATCATTTGACCAGGGTGCCAGTGATGCAGAAAATTCTTTTTATCCACAATCTCTCCATCATGGTGAAAGCCGGGCTTTCAATCGTGGATGGCCTCCGAATTTTGACGGAGCAGGTCGAAAACGTTAAACTAAAAAAAGTTATCGCGGAAATAAAAGCGCTGGTAGAGAAGGGTCAGCAACTCAGCGAAGCGCTGGCCAATTATCCCAAGGTTTTCCCGCCAATCTATGTCAGTATGATCGCCGCCGGCGAGACGGCCGGCAAGATGGAGGGGGCGCTGATACAAGTCAGTGATCAGATGAAGAAATCGCATGAGCTGACCGCGCACATCAAGGGAGCCCTGATTTATCCGGCGGTAGTGCTGCTGGCCATGGTCGGCATCGCGCTTGAGATGGTGATCTTCGTTCTGCCCAAAATTCTTGGCATGTTCGAGGAGCTGCACGCGGAACTGCCGCTTTCAACGAAAATTTTAATTTTCATTGTGAATGCCGTCCAGCATTACGGCATATATATCGGCATCGTGATTGTCGCTTTCGTCTATTTATGTTTTTGGCTGATGAAGAAGCCGAATGTTCGCTGGGTGGTTCACGGCGCCATGCTTTCCCTGCCTATCATTGGAGTGGTAATCAAGAAAATTAATATCGCGCGCTTCACTCTCACTCTATCATCGTTGCTACAGAGCGCGATCCCGATTATCGACGCGGTGAAAATAACAGCGGACGTCGAGGGCAATGTCCGATATCGCGGGAGCCTGATCGCCTCCTCGGAATCATTGAAGAAGGGCGAGGCGCTCTCGGACGCGCTCAGCCGTACGCCGAAACTTTTTCCGCCGATGGTCGTGCAGATGTTGATGGTCGGCGAACAATCCGGCGAGGTGGAGAATATGTTGAAGGAACTCGCGGATTATTATTCCAATGAAGTCGACATGACAATGAAAAATTTTTCTACTATCATTGAGCCGATACTTATCCTTATGCTTGGCGTCGGCGTCGGCGGGATAGCAATCTCAGTGATCATGCCGATCTATTCCCTAACAGCAAATTTCTAATTTATGTTTCTAAACAATCCCTTCCCAGAAGCGTTTGGACTCGACATTGGAGATTCCTCGGTAAAATTAGTCCAGCTAAAACATAAACATCCACCCGGACAGGCATCTTATCTTTATCCGGAAACTCTGCGAAGCGTCACCGTGCCGCCCGGGATGATCATCAACGGAGAAATTCAACAGCCGGAGATCGTGCGCAAGAAAATTCTTCACCTGCTCGGCCGGGATGGCAGCTACCCCAAGATTGAATCGCCCTGGGTAGTGGCGAATTTGCCGGAGCCGCAGACCTTCCTCAAACTTATCGACATCCCTACGCCGGCGAGAGATCTGATGTATGACGAAGTCAGCTTCCATGCCAGCCGACACCTTCCATTCGAAGTTCAGGACACCTACCTGGACTGGCAAATCCTAAATCAGTCCTCGGATGAGAAAACCTCCAAAGTTCTGATCGCGGCTGTTCTGAAAACTATCGCTGATTCGTATACCTACCTGCTCGAGGCATCTGACCTGAACATCCTCGCGCTCGAAGCAGAAGCGATCGCCGTTTCTCGCGCTCTCATCACCAGCAGCAAAGATTACACCGGCATGGCCCGGGCGCTGGTGGACATCGGCGCATCGCGTTCCTACATCGTAATCTATGACAATGACAGCATCGAATTCAGCAAAACTCTTGGATTTACAGGTGAGTCAGTGACTACCGCGATCGCTCAGGCCCTCAAGATTGAACGCGACGCGGCAGAGAAAATTAAAACTTCCTCCGGCCTCAACCAAAACAGCGAATTTCCAAACTACGCCACTGTCATGGACACACTTATTATGAAGCTGGTAGCAGAGATTAAATCCAGTATTAAATTTTATGAAGAACATTTTGTGAGTGCCAACCCGGTAACTCATATAACTATGTGTGGCGGTCTATCAAACCTCGCTAATATTGATACGGTGTTGTCTCAAAAGCTGAAAATTTCATCTCGACCCGGAAATGTTTGGAAAAACCTCGCTCCGCTAACAGTTTCCGAGGACATCACCGAAGATGAGAAGAGACGCGGCCTTTCATTCGCCACCGCCATCGGCCTGGCCCTAAGAGCGGTGGATAACCCCCTCAAAACCGTCAATTTATGATGAAGCTCCAACTCAATTTAATTTCTCCCGATAAAAAGAAAAATCTGGCTGTCCTGGTGCGTTATTTATTTATCAAAGAAATGCTGGAGGTTACCATCTTCACGCTCGCCCTCCTCGCGATGATGTACATCTTCGCCTGGTTCGTGATTGCCGGAGCGATGAGCGACGCGGTAGAGAGTTCTCTCTTGATAAGCAGGGAGGCGCCGCCGGTAAATAGAGAGATCCAAAATTTGAACCGCCAGACAAGAAATATTATAATTTCCGCTGAAACGTTCTCCCCGCTGACGCCCAAGATCATAGAGCTCAGCGCGAGCTTACCGGTTGATATCAAATTGATCGGCCTCGACCTGGATCGCAATTCAAATTCTATTACCCTTACCGGCACCGCCGCGACCCGTTCCGCTCTCCTAGATTTCCAAACAGTGATCGAAGACATCAGTTGGATCAAAGGTATCACCACTCCAAACTCGCAGTTATTCCAGAAGGAAAATATAAATTTTGAAATTCACGGTAAACTGGTTGGATTGCCGACCCTGAAAAAATAATTAATATGCAATCTTTTTTTCAAAAACGAACTCTATTTACCATCATCGGCTTCATCCTGCTGGCGTTCGCTATCGGTGGCGGCGTTATCTACCCTACCTATCGATACATCAAGCAGCTCGACCAGGACACCTATAACCTGCGCGTAACCCTGGAAAGAAAAAATGAACAAGCGACCAACTATCGATTTGCAATCAGACAAATCGAGAAGCTCAAGGTGGATATGCCGCCGTTTTCAGATTACTTGTTTAATTCCGGCCATGAGCTTGAGCTGATTACAACTCTCGAAACTCTGGCGAGTACGCACGGTGTCACCCAGAGAATAAACAGCTCCAACCTGGATAATATAACAAATCAAAAAATTTCAATCTCGCTTTCCATCTCAGGCCCATACGGCAATGCCCTCACTTATCTGAATGATCTGGAACACCTGCCAAACTTTATAAATGTAAACCACTTAAGTATCTCGTCTATCATAGACAGAGCCAATCCCACGCTAGCGAATAATATGAACATGAATCTAGAATTAAGTTTATATGTCATTCCTTAGTCAAAAAATTCAACTCGCCGTCAAAGGGACCTACCAGTGGTGGGTGATTATCAGTTACCTGGTATTTGGCCTCATGGCCGGCAGTCTTCTGATGAGCGGCATTTTTGTTTATAATTACACCTTCCGCACTCTTGAAGATGCTCACACCATCGTCCTTCTGAATACTGATATGGTGGTAAACAATATCAATATTGTGAACTACAAAAAGGCGGTCGATTTGCTAAAAATAAAATCACCGACGCCACTACCGGAGAACATGCGAAATATTTTTGGATACGTGACGGGCGCTGCGCCTCTGTCCACGACTAGTACTTATGACAAACCTTAATCCGCCAACCGGCGGAGCCACGACTTGGTTCCTGCTCGGACGCGACCCGATACTATCGGCCTCTGAAATAATCTCTCTCCTTAAACGGGAGGGAGTTGTTTATAAAAATCCGATTTTGAAATCACCGTTTCTTTTCCTTGATGCCGATCTTCAGCCCAACACCATTAATCGTCTCGGCGGAACTATTAAAATTGCCGAGGAGCTTGGTACTGATTTATCAGAGGATACTTTACTCGGCGCTATCAAAACTAAACTATCTAACGAAACAAAAAAAATAATTTTTGGCATCAGTTTCTATGGCGAAGATCATACCGAAGAAGTTGAACATTGGGGGAAAGAACTAAAAAAGATTCTGAAGGCCGACGGCCATGCCGTGCGATATGTATTTAATCGCGAATCTATCTTGTCTTCGGTAACGGTGGAAAAAAATTCACTGACTGACAAAGGCTATGAATTTCTGATTTTAAAAAATTCCAAAGGCTACCAACTGGCGAGAACGACTGCCGTTCAGCCATTTGAAAATTTTAGCGCCCGTGATTATGGCCGACCCAGCCGAGACAGCGAGAGCGGCATGCTACCACCAAAATTAGCGATGATGATGATTAATTTGTCGGAGACACCGACGGATCAAACTCTGCTGGATCCATTCTGCGGCTCGGGAACTATTATCTCCGAGGCGCTATTGCTTGGATATTCAAAAGTTCGCGGCACCGACTCCGCGGAGAAAGCGATTGCCGACAGCAATGAAAATATTTCGTGGTTGATAAAGAACAAACTAATATCCGAAAGCAAGGATTGGAAAATAGAGCTAACCCCAGCGCAAAAATTAAGCAAAAAATTTGACGATTCATCGATTGGCGGCATAGTGGCCGAGCCATATCTCGGCAAGCCGAAGAACGGCCGAGAGACTGCAGCTGAGCTTGCGAAGGAAGCCGGGGAGCTGGCCGCGCTTTATGTCGAAGCCTTCGGCCAATTCAAAAAAATACTGCGTCCGGGTGGACGAGTAGTTTTCATTATTCCTCGTTTTGTACAACGAAACGGCGCGCCAATAACTATTTCAGAGAAAATTTTGCCGAAGCTACTCCAGCTTGGCTTCGCCGTCGACCCGGCTGCTCCTGAATTTTCCAAATCACCCTTCATCCTCTACCAGCGCCCGAGCCAATTCGTCGCTCGTGAGATCTGGCGATTCAAGACCTCATCCTAACCTTCTCCTTGAAGGAGAAGGAAGCGTCGTTTCCCCTCTCCTACAAGGAGAGGCGGGGTGAGGTCTAGTCGCAATCAGGCGCTGACGTGAAAATACACCACATCACCGTCCTTCACCACATAATCCTTCCCCTCGAGCCTGGCTTTGCCCGTCTCTTTTATTTTTGACCAGCCGCCGGCTACCACAAAATCCTTCCAGTCAACTACGTCAGCCTTCACGAAACCCTTGATAAAATCCGTATGGATAACCCCGGCGGCCTCAGGCGCTTTCATCCCCGCGGTTATGGTCCAAGCTCTCGTCTCCGGCTCGCCGGAAGTAAAATAAGTGACTAATTTCAATAATTTATATCCAGCCACAATCAGTTTATCGAGCCCGGTTTGTTCTACACCAAGCTCCTTCAGATACTGTCGCGCCTCTTCGGCGCTCAAGTCAGCCAGCTCCGCCTCCAACTTCGCGCTTACGCAAATTTGCAGATCAGTTTCGCCTAGTTTCGGATTTCGGATTTCGGATTTCGGATTTTCATCAATATTGATGACATACAGCATCGGCTTCATCGTGAGCAGGTGTAATTCACTGACAATTTTCTTTTCATCGTCGCTATATTCCAGATCGCGCGCCGGTTTTCCCTGTTGAAGCTGGTTGAAAATCTTTTCGAACAGCACAGCCTGTGGCGCGAATTCTTTCGCCCCCGGCCCCTTCGACATCCGCTTCGCGTTATCAAGCTTCTTCTCAACCGTCTGAATATCAGCGAGCGCAAGTTCGGTATTTATTATTTCAGCATCATCCTTCGGGTCAACGCGATTGTGAACGTGAATAACATTATCATCGGAAAAAGCGCGCACTACCTGCGCGATGGCGTCCACCTCGCGAATGTGAGACAAAAATTTATTACCGAGACCTTCACCTTTGGACGCGCCCTTTACCAAGCCGGCGATGTCGACAAATTCAATGACGGTCGGGACAATTTTGGCGGATTTTGAAACCTCAGAAAGTTTTTGCAATCGTTCATCGGGAACTTCAACCACTCCGACATTGGGGTCGATAGTGCAAAATGGATAGTTGGCGGCATTGGCTTGCTTGCTCCTGGTCAGAGCGTTGAAGAGAGTTGACTTACCGACGTTCGGGAGGCCGACGATGCCGATAGCTAGTTTGATGCCCGACATAATTTGATATTAAGGGTATGTAGCCATTCACCTCTAGCCTTTGTTGTGTGGCGACAACTTTTTCTATAACGTTAATCATTATTGCACGTTTTAGTCCAAAACTCAAGTCCGTAAGCGCCTTGGCCGATTCCTCGGCGAATGATCTGACTTCATCATTGCTCGGCATTGCAGTAATGTTGATCTGATTTTCTTGCTGCTTGGCTTTTGCTATTTGAGATTCAAGCGAATTAATCTGCTCTTTTACCGGAGTTGTATATTCTTTTAGTTGCTCAATAGTAAACGCTCCAGCTCCATACGCTTTATTATAGCGCGTTCCCTCATCTTTTAATTTTGTTATTTCTTTTTCTAAAACCTTCGTGTCGCCGACAGACGATACCACTTTATTTCGCCGCGCATTAGTCCAGCGATCAAACTGTGCC
>JBBTSL010000162.1:0-400 GCA_038064745.1 Patescibacteria group bacterium
TCGATCAGGCACAGCAACACATCTTCGGCGTTTCACAAATTTATTTCAAGCAATCCTTCTCCCCCATTCGCAGCGTTCTCGCCGATGCCTTCGAACGCATTGATGAACTTCACAAAAATAAGGGTCAGCTACGCGGCATCCCCACCGGATTCAAACAGCTGGACAATCTGCTGGCCGGCCTCCAGAAATCCGACCTCGTGATCATCGCCGCCCGCCCCTCGGTCGGTAAATCCTCATTCGCGATGGACATCATCCGCAACATCGCCACCAAGCAGAAAATTCCGGTCGGCCTATTCTCGCTCGAAATGAGCAAAGAACAACTCGTCGATCGTATGATCTGCTCCGAGGCAAATGTTGACCTATGGAAAATGCGCACTGGACGATTGTCGGACCGGCCGGA
>JBBTSL010000162.1:410-3035 GCA_038064745.1 Patescibacteria group bacterium
CTCTCTGAAGCGCCGATCTTTATCGACGACTCCCCTAGTATCAACATCATGCAGATCCGCACCAAGGCGCGACGCCTGCAAGCTGAGCACGGCCTCGGCCTCATCGTAGTCGACTACCTACAGCTCATGGAATCAAGCGTCAAGGGCGACTCCGACAATCGTGTTCAGGAAGTTGCCGCCATTACCCGCGGCCTCAAAGGTATCGCCCGCGAACTAAATGTACCGGTCGTGGCGCTCTCACAGCTGGCGCGCGCGGTCGAACAAAGCAAGCCAGCCATACCGAAATTATCTCATTTACGCGAGAGCGGATCCATCGAGCAGGACGCTGACGTGGTTATGTTCATTTATCGCAAATCAGCCGACCGAAACTACCAGAAAGAGGATGTCGCTCCCGATGAGAGAAACATCGCCGAAATTCATATTGCTAAACACCGTAACGGCCCGACCGGCATGATTAAGCTGGCTTTCGTCGAACAATTCGCCTCATTCCGAAATCTGGATAACGAGCTAGCTTCTTCGAAAAATAACAACAACGGCGGTAGTAATAATAATGAAGCGGCGCTTAAGCCAAAGTCGGCCTTTCAGCCCAGGCGAGAAGAAACGCCGGAATTTTAAACTGTCATTCCCGCGAAAGCGGGAATCCACAATCACCAACAACCAATGTGGATTCCCGATCCTGGTCGGGAATGACAATCAATGACAAAAAAATTAAAAATTAATTTCAATTGTATGTCAATGTTTTCAAAACTGAAACAATTCAAAGATCTCCGCGACCAAGGCAAGAAATTGCAGGGCGCTCTCGAAGGAGAAAGCGTCACCACCCGCGCCATGGGTGATAAAGTTGTCATGATTATGGATGGCAATATGCGCCTGACCGGACTCACGATCGATCCGGAATTATTAAATCCTCAGAAAAAAGCTTCCCTGGAAAATGCCATCAAAGACGCCCACGATGAAGCGCTCAAAAAAATGCAACGCATCATCGCCGGCAAAATGCAGGAGATGGGGGGGTTCCCGGGGATGAAATAAGTTATAAAGTTGAAAGTTATAAAGTTATAAAGGTTTACAAAACTAGGACAATCGACTTGATAACTTTATAACTTTATGAACTTTATAACTAGTAATTTGTGTATACCCCCTCAATCAAAAATTTACTATTCTGTCTAAAGAAACTCCCATCCGTTGGCGAACATACGGCCGAACGGTATGTTTTTCATTGGCTGAAATCGGGAAAAAAGGAAGTGACAGAGCTGATGCTGGCGCTAAAGGAACTGATTGAAAAAGTTAGGAGCTGTGAAGTGTGTTGGGATTTCTCCGAAACCTCGCCCTGCGCTATCTGCTCTGACAATAAACGTGATCAGACGATAATCTGCGTCGTAGCTGAGCCGGCCGATCTGATGGTCATCGAGCAGACTGGAATATTTAAAGGTGTTTATCATGTTCTGCGTGAACTGGTCGATATCGGCGATGAGGATAGTTTACAAAAGATGAAGGCCGCTAAATTATTTGAAAGAGCCAAGAAAGTTAATGTGAAAGAAATTATCCTGGCTTTAAATCCAGACATGGCAGGCGAAACAACTATGCTTTATCTCGAGCGAAAATTAAAAGAAGAAAATCCTAAACTTCAGGTAACGCGCCTCGCGCGCGGACTACCGCTCGGCGCTGATCTGCGTTACGCGGATGAGATAACCCTCCAGAGCGCGATAAAAAATCGGACAAGTAAATAGAGTGGTCAAAAACACATCGCCCGCCCCAAGTTTCCCGGGGCGGGCATTTGTTTACCGACATAGACTTAAAGTGGGACGTCTCGGCTTATCTACCACAAACTCAACTTCCTTACCAAGAATCCGAGCCCCCCAGAGCCGGGCCATTTTCTTCATTACCGGAAGCAGGTTGGCCGCGTCAAGCTTGGTCGGATTTACAGGCTTCGAGCCATTGGTGGCTGCAACATCGGCCAAATGCCTAAATTGGCCAATGTAAAGGCACTGCGTTTCAATGACTAACCGGCTGAGCATAATTCGCTCGACGATTACCTCTTCATTCTTCCTCAAGGCAACCAATCGAAGCTCATTCACTACTAGCCCGAAAGCGCGATTGACAGAATCCTCAATGAGCTTCTTGTCTTTGCTAATAGCACGCATGGTTTTTGCTCTCCTTACAGCCGGGTTCGGATACATTATACCTAGGAAAGTGGAATTGTCAACGGCAAACACAATACGCAGACAGCGTTTGACCAACCCACCCCTACCCCGCCCAAGCGGGGAATAAAAAAAATCCCTCGGATTAAATCGAAGGATTTTGAAAATTTTTGTGATTACCCAATCTTCACTTCCGTAAATCGCTGTCTCTGTCCGTGCACTTTATGGTATCTCACCTTACGTTTGAACTTCTCGACGCGAATCGTGGCGTGCTTGCCCTGCTTCGTGACGAGAGCGGTGACAGTGGCTCCCGACACGGTCGGCGTCCCAACTTTAACATCCGCGCCATCATCGCCGGCAGTCAATAATACCTGATCAAAAGTTACTTTGTCACCTTCTTTAACATCAAGCTTTTCAATCTTAAGAACGTCTCCAGTCTTAACAAGATACTGCTTACCACCGGTTGCGATTACAGCTAACATATTTT
>JBBTSL010000163.1:0-1749 GCA_038064745.1 Patescibacteria group bacterium
ATTGTGATAGTGATTTTGATAAAGAAAAACTTCAGGAACGCCTGGCGAAACTTGCGGGCGGAGTGGCAATAATTAAAGTTGGCGCCGCGACCGAAACCGAAATGAAGGAAGTGAAGCATCGCATCGAAGATGCCGTCGGCGCCACCAAAGCCGCGCAGGAGGAGGGGATCGTGCCGGGTGGCGGAGTAGCTCTCATCCGCGCGATGAAAGCTCTCGACAATATTAAACTTGATGTAGAGGAAATGCTGGCCGTAAATATTTTACGTCGCGCGCTTGAGGAGCCACTTCGCCAGATTGCAGAGAATGCCGGAGTAGACGGCGCGGTCGTAGCCGAGGAAGTGAAGAAGCAAAGCGGCAACATCGGCTACAACGCCGTGACCGCCAAATATGAAGATATGGTGAAGGCCGGCGTCATCGACCCGACCAAAGTTACTCGTAGCGCGCTCCAAAATGCCGCTTCGATCGCCGGCATGTTCCTGACGACGGAAGCAATCGTCGCCGACCTTCCAAAGAAGGAAGAACCTGCGATGCCGCCGATGGGTGGAGGAATGGGTGGAATGGGTGGAATGATGTAAAAAGTTATAAAAATTCAAGCGAAATCCCTTTCGAACGGTCGAAGGGGATTTTTTATTTGTTTAAGCCAAATTAACCTGTGTATAAGTAGCTAATATTCCTTCATGAAATGCAAAAAATGTGCTATAATTACAATCGAGTTGAACCTTTAGGGAAAAAAGGTCAGATTTTATTGCTATGAGAGATCATAGGAGGATTAGTTCCAAGTTGCTTGTCCCTGGAATTTTGACAAAAATTTCCGTTTTTTGTTTTTCAATAATGGTCGCGTTCAGTTTTTCTTTATTGATTCCGATTGAGGGTGAAGCGGCAACTGGTGTTCCAAAAATACTTAATACTCAAGGGAGGCTTCTTGATGCGAGCGGAAATTTATTAGGAACTTCTTCGGGAACGAATTATTGTTTTAAATTTTCCTTCTATACAACTTCGACGGTTGGTCAGGGATCGAAAGTTTGGCCATCCGGTTCGCCGGCCACCACGACCGTATCCGTCAAGAGCGGTGTCTTTAATTTCGGCATCGGTGATGTCTCGGCCGGCAGCGATGTTTTGGATTATAATTTTCAGGATAATAATTCAATTTATTTAAATATTGATGTTGCGGCGCAGGTGAGCGGGTCATGCGTCGGCGTCAGTTTTGAAACATTAAGCCCGAGACAGCAGATCACCTCCGCCGGTTTTGCTATCAACGCCAGCACTGTCGGCGGCTTCACGGCTTCACAAACTCCGACCGCCAGCCAGGTACCGGTTTTGGATTCGTCCGGCGCGCTTAATCTGACCGGTTCAGTTTTAGCGGCTGGCCTTACGATCAGCGGATCTGGCGCCACTACAACCAATCTTTATGTCTCTTCCGGCCTAAGCCTCCCATCCAACTCTGTCACCGATGCGATGATCGCTTCGGCCAATACCTGGAACGCTAAACTCGGCGCCGGTTATCCAAGTCTCGCCACCAGCACCTTCCTCACGATCAGCGCCTCGACCAGTTTAAATTATCTCGGTACTAGTTACTCGGCACTAGCGACGTCATCTTTCCTCGGAGTAGGGTATCCGGCTCTCGCGACGAGTACTTTCCTCTCTCTCACTGGCGGTACTCTGACGGGAGGACTGACTATGACGAACGCCACCACCACCAACCTCGCCATCAATGGCTCGCTCGTCGACAGCGCCGGCTCGGTCGGTCAG
>JBBTSL010000164.1:0-1179 GCA_038064745.1 Patescibacteria group bacterium
TTTTTATGACATCGGCCGCGCTCGAACTAATTCAGCTTTTTTTCAAAAAATTATTGCGGCCGCCGGCGTCTGGCTGGTCATCTCAATCCTATACTTCTACACGAGCCCAAATGTTACCGTCTCTCCGAAGACAACCCTCCTCCTCGTAACGATCTGCGGATTTGGCGCGCTGACACTCTGGCGTACAATCTACAATCATTTTCTCTCAGGAAGTTTTCTTGGTACTCCGGTAATTTTCGTCGGATTCAATAATGAAATCGAAGAGTTGGCCGAAGTAATGATGAAAGTGCCGGAGAGGGGCTACACGGTCAGCGGTCTGGTCACCAATATAAATACCGGATTAAATTTGCCGACCGCGGATACGCTTGAAGAGCTGGTAAAAAAGAACCGCGGCGCATACCCCGGGCTCATCATAATCTCGGAGCAGGCTAAAAGCGACACGGCCCTCCTGAACTCATTGTACCGGGCGCTGTATCAGCAGGCCAGTATAATTCCGCTGGCTGATTTCTATGAAAACTTTTTTAAAAAAATTCCTCCATATACATTCTCCGAAGATTGGTTTGTAACTCACCTAAATGAACAAACCAGGAAGATCTATGACCGCTTCCGAATTCTGATCGATGTCTTCTTCGCCGCTCTAATGGGCATCATCTTCGCCGTAATATTTCCATTGGTAGCCGTGATAATCAAACTAACTTCGCCGGGGCCGATATTTTTTTCACAGCTTCGCGTCGGACGAACCGGGATGAAATTTAAAATTTACAAATTCCGTACCATGCACGCCCTGGGCCAGGGCGGCAGCGCCGAGCTCGGAGGCGCGCAATACGCGACCATCAACGACGCGCGCATTACCAAGTTTGGAACTTTTCTACGCCGGACGAGGCTTGACGAACTGCCTCAGTTTATAAATATCCTGAAGGGCGAGATGGCGGTGATCGGGCCCCGACCGGAAAGGCCGGAGTTCGTCGACCAGCTGACCGCCAAGATGCCGTTCTACTCCCTTCGCCATCTGGTCAAGCCCGGCATCACCGGCTGGGCGCAGCTGCAGAAATCTTACTACGGCACGCTTGAAGAAAATCTGGTTAAGCTCGAATACGATCTCTACTATCTCAAGAATCGCAGCCCTCTGCTCGATGCTGTGATTATCCTCCGTACCTTTGAGGTGCTGCTAAGGATGAT
>JBBTSL010000165.1:0-1315 GCA_038064745.1 Patescibacteria group bacterium
TCGCGATGGTGCAAGTGCGATCCAAATTTATTCCTACAAAAAAGATTTCCCAAAACTTTCGCTGGGTGAACGAGTTCATGTGTCCGGAGAAACCAGTCGCGCCAATGGGTTACCACGATTAAAAATAAAATCAGCCACGAATATTACCAAACTTCGCGGCGCGGAAGTTTTAAAAATTGAAACAAAAACTATCGCGGATGTCGATGAGGCGGACTTCGGAACGATTCTGACTTTACACGGAGAAATTACCAAGCTAAAAGGCAGCTACTTCTACCTGGATGACGGCTCAGCCGAAACGCGAGTCAGCCTAGGCAAGACAATGAATAAAATAATACTTCAGAACGGCCTGAGGATTTCCGCCACCGGCATCGTGGAAAAAATTCCCGATGGCTGGCGACTCGTCCCGCGCACGGTAGCTGATCTGAGTGTCGAGGAAAGTATCTCAGCCCCTCCCGCCTCTGCTACCTCCTCTACTTCCAAAGTAGTAGCGGGCACCGGGGGCGGAATATTCCTGCTCTCCCTGGCATACGCGGCTAGAAAGTGGTTAACTAAATCTGTGTAAAATAAAATCCACTGCGCTTAAATAAAGAGAAAGGGCTGCCGACGCATTGCGCGCGGGCAGCCCCTGTTTTTTTCTTATCGACTTTCAGAACGTCGCGCAACGCTCAGCGCTGGTGCTGTACTGGTTGAGGTACGTCACGGTGCAGGCGCCATTCGCGTCGAACACGACCGTCGCGACCTTCCAGAATTCGTTCTGAGAGCATGCGCCTACGCCGTTTACCCCGTAAAGCGGGCGCGAAGTGTAGATGACCTTCGGCATTGTGGACATTCCACAATAAACCCGAACCGTCGCTATGCTAGCGGCGACATTCGTATAGGCATGCACGCCAATCGTGTAGATTTCCCCTGCTACTGGCACCGCGAGACGGATGTTCTCCGGCCCGTAGCCGTCGATATCATCATGGTCTAGCAACGCGCCCCAACTAGTACTCTTGTTGCTGTAGTAGGTGTCGTTGGAACTAAACCACGACGTTTGTGTGCCTTTGAGCAAGTGTAGATCAACGTCGCCAAGGCTGCTCCAGTCCAATTGAGCATGCAGACCAGTGTTAATGACTTTGACATGCATCTGACACGTCGCCTTGACGTTATTGGCGTCGGTCGCCGTCTCTTCGATCACGTAATCGCCGATGATTTCGGCCACGAACACTTCCGTGTCAGAGGTTGGCGGACTTGGCGACCACTGACCTGGCGTACCAACGCCGCCATCCGGACCGGACACCACTGTGCCCAGCCGGTCATGGCGCGCTTCGGGGTT
>JBBTSL010000166.1:0-14993 GCA_038064745.1 Patescibacteria group bacterium
ATATCGTAGGCGCGATTTTTTATTTATTCGCGAGCGAGCCGTCCGGCCGCGACTTTTTCTACCGAGGTTTTTATGCCGACCAATTCCCACCTCGACGCGATTTGCTCCGCCACTTGGCTGTATTCTTCGGTGTCGGCGGTCGTGATAGTCAGCTGAAGGATATTACCGCTCTTGTCCTTCCGATAAAATAATTGGGCCGGATCCATCTCAGCGCGAATGGCGTTGCCGATCAGCGCATCATCATTATCAGAAATAGTCGAGCTGGTGGTTTTCTGTAAATCTTTCCTCATCGCGTCGCGGCGAAGATTGAAATATTCCTCCGGCGGAATACGCGTCCAATTCTTATCGAGCAGGGTATTGGCTTCATCGATATTAGTTTCGATCTGCTTCATACCCTTGTTATCGCCGAGGCTTCCGGAGAGGAATGGCGTGTCGACTGGGCTTCCTTGATCGTTCAAGGCATTTTTTACTAATAAATTTTTGTTGATTGTTTTTGCCAACGCCAGACGAGTATCGTCATTCTTCAGCGTCGGCTGGTAGGCGCTGTTGAAAAATAAGGCGGTATATTCAGGTAATTGCAATTTGTAGAAATTGATAAATTTGTTGTTTAGGCGCGGATTATCCATCCTTGGCAGAAACGATAATCCATCAATGCTCTGGCTTCGGAGCGCTTCAAGCGCCCCGCCGTATTCATCGAAAAATTTGAAACGAATGGTTCGGAACCATGGTTTGTCGCCGTAATATTCATTGTTTGGAGTGAGCGTCAGACTGTCGATCCGGCCGGTGGAATCTTTGACCAGCCTCGAAAATTGCCAGGGTCCGGTGCCGATTGGCTGCAGATTATTTTTCGAAAGTTGCAGGCTTTCCGGGCTGGAATTATTCCAAAGATGTTCCGGCAGAATACCGACCGTGAGCGCGCTAAGGAACGGGGCAAAGGCCGCCTTCAGTGTGAAACGCACTTCATAATCGTTTATCCTCTCCAGGCTGACACCTTGAAATGACGGTAGAAGCGGGCTGGCCGCCTTCGGATTCTGGATTAGGTCAATGGTGTACATCACGTCGTTCGCGGTGAGAGTCTCGCCATCGCCGAAGCGGATATTTTGGCGAAGTTTAATGTCATAACTTTTGGTATCGGTGCTGACCGTGAAGCTCTCTGCCAAATCCGTCGCCAGATTGCCGGCGCTGTCATATCGGAATAGGCCGCTATAAATCAACGAAGAAATATCAGCGTCGACATCACTGGCGCTCGCATAGATTGGATTTAGATATTTCGGCTGGCCGATAAGAGCCTCGCTGTATTCTCCGCCGGCCTTGGGGACGAGTACTAGCTGATCAGATAAAAATAATCCTATTAATGCGAGTGTGCAGACGGCAGCGACCGAGAGGCAAATACTGAAAATTAACTTTTCCCGCTTTGATAAGAAATGAAATAAATACTTGGTCTGAGCCAGAGTGGGAATAGCGTTGCTTTGAGTTTTTTTCACGAGCTGATAATCGAAATTGCTCGAGGCTCGCGGTTTATCTTTGCGAGAAAAAAGAGGCCAAGACATGAAGAAGATTAATTAACAATTTCTACTGTCATTCCAGGCCACGACCTGGAATCCACAACTGTCTGGTTGGGCCAGTAATTGTGGATTCCCGCCTTCGCGGGAATGACAATTGGTAAAATTATATTTTAAATCAGACGAAGTAGCGCCACTCCGAAGAAAATAAGCGCCAGGGCAATAGTTCCAAAGTGAAGAATTTTGTCAACGCCGCGCTTGGTGCTGTAGACATTACTAGATCCGCCAAAAACACCCGACAGACCTGAACCCTTCTGCTGAAGCAAAATAGTAACGGTTAGGAGGACCGAAAGGGCAATTTGTATACTATTATAAATGGTTTCTTTCACAGAAAAAATATAGAAGTAATGAAGTGCAACTATAATATCATATGGGTTGACTATTGTCAATAATGCGTAATTAAAGTAAAATTGGGGGGTAAATTGGCAGCGTCATTGGCTGGATTCCCCGCTTGGGCGGGGTCGGCCTCAAGGCCGGGGGTGGGTTCGTGAATATTTTGTTGTCCAGAACGTTGGCCAACCCACCCCCACCCCGCCCAAGCGGGGAATCCACCAAATTGAAAATTTGACTATGGAAAATTTTATACAAAAACCTACGCACATGCGCCCCGCCCGGATCGGGCTCCGTTTTTTTGTTCTGGTCATTGGGATTTTGGCATTGGGATTTCTGGCAATGGTGTCTTGGTATTGGTGGCAGATCAAACAAGGCGCGCCAGTGACGCTTGCCAGTACCGGTCAATTTACTTCCTCGGGAAAATCAGCGGCCGCTTTGGCTACTCAGGATTTACAAAAATTAACTAGTGGCTTTCATCCGAGCCTTGGCAATGCCGCCGCGCCGATTACTATTGTTGAATTTATTGATTTCAATTGCCCAAACTCTCGCGTTGCCGCTCCCATCATGGAGCAAGTTATGGCTCGTTATGGCTCCAAGGTAAGATTAATTATCAGAGATTTCCCGTTTGAGCCCGGGTCGGATTATTTGTCGTTCATCGGGCAATGCGCGCTCCTGCAGAATCGTTTCTGGCCGGTGAATGATTATCTCTATGATCATCAGGATGAATTCGATGATCCGCTTGGCGATGATCAGCTGGAAGCGATTGCCGGAGCCACAGAGCTTGATTTGACGCGGTTGAAAACTTGCCTCGCTGATCCCAATACTGAGAAGGCGGTCAATGAAGATTATTTCGCCGGAGTGGGAGCGGGCGTCCGCGGTACGCCGACCTTCTTTGTGAATGGGCGGAAGGTGGAGGGGACGGTGTCGTTTGAGAGTTGGAGTAAATATATTGAGTCGTTTAAATAAAATCCCAAGCCCCAATGACCAATGTCCAATCGTGATTGGGATTTGGTCATCGGGATTTAGTAGTTATATTTTGGTCATTGGACATTGGGATTTGGGGTTTAGCAATGTACCCTTGACATTTCTAAAATTTGTGCTATGTTACGTAAACTTTTCGTAGTTGGGCTAATCGCGTTGAATTTTTTCGTGGTTATGCCGGTATTCGCGGAGGATCCGCCAGCCAAAGAAAAAGTCTCCAAAGAATTCAACCCACTTTGTTGGCAGAGGAAGGAGTGCGAAGCCAAACGAGCGGAATTAAGTCGAAATGAACCGCCGTCCGGGCAGGGCTTTATCGATACCTCGGAAGCGGGAGATTGTCTTAGTAAGGTTGGAACGACGCCGGATGATGCTGATTGGGGCAGATGCCTCCCGTCTAACGTTGCAGAGACGGAGATTGCTTTTGGTGGACAGAAAAAGTTTGCAAATATCGGCGAGTTTCTCACCAACGGTTATAAATTGGCGCTCACGGTCGCGTCCGTCCTCGCCGCCATTATGATAGTAGTGGCCGGATTTCAGTGGACGGCTTCGGGCGGGAACGCGTCGATAATCACGAGCGCGAAGAGTCGCATCGCCGGGGCGATCATCGGACTTTTCATCGCCTACACCTCGTATCTTATTCTATACACGATCAATCCGAACCTCGTGAATCTGCACCTGCCACAGACTTGGCTCCTCAGGCCGCAGGCGGAAATGCCGAAATTTTGCTCGGAGATACCGAAGCCGGCTGGCGCTACCGATGATATGTTCCACAAGGTTTTTGACGCGGGAGACCAGACATCGAAGGTTTCGGTAACTTCGTCAGTTAATTATGAATTAATATATTCTGAGGTTGTGAAGAAAAGCGAAAATGATACAGTTGCTGAAAATTGTGGCAAGCGGTATTTAGCGAAAGATAGCGGCGCCTTCGCGTGTTTTGGCGATGTGTGTGACTCAAATAAAATCTGCGCCAATGTGCATGTTCCGGATTTTACAAAAACAAATTACGAATGTATGTCGGCATCGGTGGTGGGGACAGTAGTTGGAAATTATCTAATCCCGCCAGTTTGCTCGGTAATTCCCGGGTTCATTTATCCGTATATTGATGACGATGACGAAAACACACTTTATAAATTATGCAAACATAATCAGTCTGGAACAATTGATGCTGCTTCAACACGGGCAAAAATTAATGTTGTTTCCGATCCACAAACACAAGTCACTTATTATAGTATTAGTTACATTTCAAATTTCGATGACACCTGTGTCTCAGCCTTGGGCCCGGAAACTTTTATTGGCTACGCAGTTGGAATGATTTTTGATAGGAATTGTTATCCGGACAGGGAATATTTAATTGGAAAAAATGGAACTCCGGTCGGGAAGATGTTGAGTGGTGGTATCGTAGATGAAAAATCAATAAATGCATTTGAATTATTTACGTCTGCTGAATTGCTGAAAGGACAAAGAATAAATATTGATGTAGCTAATGTGAAACCATAATAGTTATGCCAAATCACCAGAAATTGATAATCAAGGGAGCAAGAGTACACAATCTGAAAAACGTCAGTCTTGAAATTGGACAGATGGTAACATATATGTTACAATTAGACCATAAAAATGTTACAATATGTCAGGCGTTGTAAAAGTATTAAATAAAAGGCAAGAGCTTGTACTTTCCTTTTTGGAAAGCGCGGAGAGCCCCAGAGCCGCGTCCAGTATTATCAGTCAGCTTGGGCCATTAGTCGGCGCTGTTTCGCGCATGACAATAAATCGTGATTTGCGCGAGCTGCAGAGTCGCAATTATATCGCGAAGAACGGATCGGGCAGATCGGCCGTGTATGCACTCGCCGCGGCCTATCGGGCAATGAAGCCGATTGATATTGAAAAATATTTCGCGGTCGAGTCTGATAAGAGGCAGATAAAGAAAAGTTTTGATTTTGAGGTTTTTTCTTTTTTTGGCGATGTTTTTACGCAGTTTGAGCTTGAGCGATTGAAAAATTTAAACATTCTACATCGGCAGAATCTCAAAAAATTATCGTCTGCGGTTCTGAAGCGCGAGTATGAGCGGCTGACAGTGGAGCTTTCATGGAAGTCTTCCAAGATTGAGGGTAATACTTATACGCTTTTGGAAACAGAATATTTATTGCAGGAGCATAAGGAGCCAAAGGGACACGTGAAAGAAGAGGCAGTAATGATTCTGAATCACAAAGCGGCGCTGGATTATATCAGAGAGCACAATCAGCGATTCAAAAAATTGAATTTGAGGGATATCGAGGATATTCATAGCTTGCTGATAAAGGGTATGGATGTGGCAAGAAATATTCGCGCCGGCTTAGTTCGCGTTGGCGGCACAGTGTATCAGCCGCTTGATAATCGTTTTCAGATCAGAGAAGCCATGAAGAAGACGTGTCTTCTGGTAAATAAACAAAACAATCCATTCGCGAAAGCGTTCATTGCCATGCTGATGATTTCCTACATTCAGCCGTTCGAGGATGGAAACAAACGCGCCAGCCGCCTTATCGGCAACGCGCTCTTGATCGCCTACAATGCCTGCCCATTATCTTTTCGAAGTGTAGATGAGTTGGAATATAAAAAAGCGATTTTGTTGTTTTATGAGCAGAACAATTATTCTTATTTTAAAGAGTTGTTTATACAGCAGTTTGAATTTGCGGTAAAAAATTATTTTTGATAGGTTAAGTCCAATATTTATGCCAAATCAGAAATTGATCATCAAGGGAGCTAGGGTGCACAACCTGAAAAACATCAGTCTCGAAATCCCGAAGAATAAATTGGTGGTCATCACCGGTTTGTCTGGGAGTGGGAAATCAAGCCTCGCCTTCGACACCATCTACGCCGAGGGTCAACGACGCTACGCTGAGTCCCTCTCTTCGTATGCGCGACAGTTTATGGACGTGCAGGACAAGCCGGACGTCGACTCGATCGAGGGACTCTCGCCGACGATCGCCATCGATCAGAAAGTTTCGACCCAGAATCCACGCTCCACGGTCGGCACTGTGACGGAAATCTATGATTATCTCCGCCTGCTTTTCGCGCGTACCGGCACGCAATATTGTCCTGATTGCCGGATCCCGGTAGAAATTTATTCGGTTGGAAAGATGGTTGAGAAGGTCCGGAAGCTGGCGAGGGGCAATGAAACGATAGAAATTTATGCTCCGCTCATCCGCGGCGGCAAAGTTGAGCCGCGCGAATTGATCGAAAAAATTGAAAAATCAGGCTACGAATGGACCAGGGTCAATGGCCAACTTCTCAAGATTAATGACCTGGCCGAGTATCAATTTTTTGCCGCTCAGACTTACGATGTCGATCTCCTGGTCGGCAAAATTTTAAATGTTAAAAAAGACGATCTGACCAAACCGGTGGAGACGGCTGAGGACCTCAGTAATGGCCTGGTAAAAATTGTCATCGGTGACAAGGAGCAAATTTTTTCTACGGTAGGCCTCTGCCCGCGTTGTGGCCGTATCATGCCGTCACTTGATATGCGCAGCTTCAGCTTCAACAGTCCGTATGGCGCTTGCCAGCGCTGTACCGGCCTTGGCGTGACGATGGAGGTGGATCCTTCGCTTGTGATACCAAACAGTAAATTAACCTTGGCCGAGGGCGCTATCCAGCCTTGGACCAGGATTACCGGCAATCAGAGTTTGTACCAGAAGACACTCGCGAAGGTTGCCGAGCGTTATGGATTCTCGACGCATACTTCGATCGCGGAGTTGCCTTCGAATATATTAGATATAATTCTCTACGGCAGTGGCAGCGAGAAGTTTGAGATTGATGGCAAGAAGGTGTCATTCTCCGGTGTCATCCCCGATCTGATGCAGAAACACCTTGAGACCAGCTCAGAATATGTTCGGAAAGAAATCGAGCAGTACATGCGGGAGAAGATTTGTCCGATCTGCAATGGCAAGCGTCTGCGCGCCGAGTCGCTCTCGGTACGGATCGGCGACTTCACGATTGCCGACGTTGCCGCGATGAGCATTGAGGAGAGCCATGTGTTTATGAAAAAGTTGTTTGATTTGAACGGCAAGGCTAAAAAAATCCCAAATCCCAAATCCCAAATCCCAAAGTCAACGGAAGAAAAGATCGTCGAGCCGATCATCCGTGAGATCGGTCCGCGTCTCGAGAATCTGGAGCAGGTGGGCCTCGGCTATCTCAATCTCAGCCGCGCAATGAATACTCTCTCGGGCGGCGAGGTGACGCGCGTGCGCCTGGCCAGCCAGCTCTCGGCCGGCCTCACCGGCGTGATCTATATCCTCGACGAGCCATCGGTCGGCCTGCATCCGCGCGACAATCACAAACTCATTGAAACTTTGAAATATCTTCGCGATTTAGGCAATACGGTAATCGTCGTCGAGCACGACCCGGTGATGATGCTCGAGGCCGACTATCTCATCGACATCGGCCCGGGCGCCGGAGTTTATGGCGGCGAGCTGATTGCGGCCGGGACACTCTCGGAATTTAAGAAGAATAAGAAATCATTGACCGCCGAGTACCTGAGCGGTCGCATAGATATTAGTAAAGAATTCTCCGCCCGAGGCGGATCCGCCTTGGGCGGAAAGCGCTCTGCTAAATCTCAAAAATATATCACCATCACCGGGGCCAAAGCGTTTAATTTGAAAAATATTGATGTGGAAATCCCGCTCCAGAAATTGGTGGTCGTGACCGGCGTCTCCGGATCCGGGAAATCAACGCTTATCATCGGGATTCTAAGCAAAGCATTATCGAAATATTTCTACCGCGCCAAGGAGGAGCCGGGCGCGCACAAAAGCATCAAAGGAATTTCAAATATTGATAAAGTGATCGCGATCGATCAATCGCCGATCGGCCGCACACCACGTTCCAATCCGGCGACTTACACCGGTGTGTTTACCCTTATCCGCGATTTATTCGCGTCATTATCCGAGGCGAGGATGCGTGGCTATGATGCCGGCAAATTCAGCTTCAATGTGAAGGGCGGACGCTGTGAAGCCTGCGCCGGCGAGGGGTATGTGCGGATACCGATGCAATTTCTCGCCGATGTCTTCGTCGAGTGTAACGAATGCAACGGCTTGCGCTACAACCAGGAAGCTCTGGAAATCAAATATCACAACAAACATATCGCCGACGTTTTGAAAATGACGGTCGAGGAGGCTTATGCTTTCTTCCATGAATATCCGGCGATCTCGGACAAGCTCAATGTGCTTCGTGAAGTCGGCCTCGGCTACGTTCAGCTCGGTCAGCCGGCCACGACCATCTCGGGTGGCGAGGCGCAACGCACCAAGCTTGCTCAGGAACTCTCTCGCGCTTCGACTGGCAATACACTATATATATTAGATGAACCAACCACCGGCTTGCACTTCGAGGATACCAAGCGTCTTCTTCAAGTTCTAAATCAGTTGGTGGCGAAGGGAAACTCAGTGCTCATCATCGAACACAATCTCGACGTCATTCGTTCCGCCGACTGGGTGATCGATATGGGTCCGGATGGCGGGAAGAACGGCGGCCAGGTCGTCGCCACCGGCTCGCCGGCGGATGTGAAGAAGTGCAAGGCGAGTTGGACGGGACGGTACATGTAGTGAATAACGCAGAAGCGCGCGAGCGCCACGGATGTGACGCAGATGTGAATAATAAAAAAACCTCCTAGCATTGTAGTTAGGAGGTTTTATTTATCAATGTATCTGCGTAATCTGCGGCGCCTTGAGGCGCATCTGCGCAATCCCATTTATTATTTCTTAACTTCATTCATCTTTCTCTTGAAATCCGTACCGCGGAGATAATGCAGTTTCGCTCGGCGTACTTCATATTCCTTCACAACCTCAATCTTGTCGATGACAGGGGAGAGGAGCGGGAAAATTCTCTCGACGCCGATGCCATCGGCAACTTTGCGTACTGTCATGGTTGCGCCGACTTCACTGCCGTGTCGGACAGCGATGATCGTGCCTTCGAAAACCTGAATACGTTCTTTTTCTTCGCCCTTGGTATTCAGTTCTTTAATCTTCAGGTGAACCTTTACCACCATGCCAGGCTTGTAGACTGGAGCAGCTGTTACTTTAGTTTCATCGGACATAGATTTGAAGTAAAATTTAGTGTCCATATTCTAGCGAAACTCAGCGATTTTGTCAAGCATTCGCTCGTTTCGAGAGTTCATTTCTGACAATTTCCTCTATTTTTTCAACAGTTTCCTGCATCGCGCCGTCTTTATTTACCAGATGGTATGGGTAGTCTTTTGATTCCAAAATTTCATTTTTTGCGATATCAAGCCGCTCTTTGAGGGATTTCTCTGTTGTACCGCCGCGCTTCTCGATCCTATTCTGCAGTATTTCGAGAGATTCAGGCAGGAGAAAGATGCCGAGATTCGCGATCTTCAATTTATCAAAGTTGTGTTTGCCGTTTACTTCGGTCGTGGCGAAAATAATGTCATTGTTTGATAGAAATTTATTCAGGATTACTTTTTCGACGCCATAGAAATTTCCGGCGAAGAAGTTGTATTCGACGAACTCGTCATTGGCAATTTTCTTTTTGAATTCCTCGGTCGAAATATAATAATAATTCACTCCTTCGAGCTCGCCCGGGCGTGGCGTGCGGGAGGTGGTCGTAACGAGGCGGCTGGAACGCGGAAATATTTTTATCAATTTTGCGATGACCGCGTCCTTGCCGCCGCCAGAGGGAGCTGAGATGATAAAGAGAAGTCCATTGTTCATAATAAATATTTTCTGTCATTCCCGGCCAAGACCGGGAATCTACAATCACAGACAGACAATTGTGGATTCCAGATCCCGGTCTGGAATGACAAGGTTAATTATGATAATTTTGTTAGAAATGATTGTAGCTCTGGGGGTAGTGGCGACTCGAAGGTCTGTTTGAAGCCTTTCAGGTCTGTGAACGATAATTTCGTGGAATGTAAAAATAATCGGCCGAGCTTATCATCCCAGGCGCGCTTGCGTTTCTTCTGGATATAAAGAGGGTCGCCGACCAGCGGATGATTATAGGCGAGCAGATGAACCCGGATCTGATGCATGCGTCCGGTGTGAAGCGTGATGCGCAATAGTGTAAAATTTACAAATCTTTTTTCAACCAGAAATTCCGTTTTTGCTTCTTTTTGGCCTTCGGTAGTTCCCTCGTTGAGCGGTCTAGCTGCCATGCGATCGGACGTTTCGGATCGTGCGATGGGGAAATTCAGAATATCCCAATCCTTCGCCACTCGATCATGTACCAGCGCCAGGTATTCTTTTTCAATGGTGCGGTTTTTAAATTGTTCTTTCAAATGGTCGAACATTTTTTGTGTTCGAGCGACTACCAGGAGGCCGGAGGCTTCTTTGTCGAGGCGATGAACGATGCCGGGGCGAACTTTTGGGTCATCGCCAACCCTTTTTAATCCCGGATATTTTTTTGCCGCCCAGGTGGCCACGCTGACAGCCTCGCCGGCCATGGTCGGGTGGGTGAGCATGCCGGTTGGCTTCTCGATGACGAGGTAGTCGGGGGTTTTGGAGATTATTTTGGGTGTCAGCGAGACCTCTCCCTCGCCCTCTCCTCTGTGGAGGCGAGGGGAACGCTTCCTCTCCACCGCAGTGGAGAGGTTAGGTAAGGACTGGCTCGCAACTACAACCGTATGTCCTTTTTTAAGCTGGACCCCTGCCTTCATCGGCGCTTTGTCGTTTACCAGCACCAAATTTTCAGCTATTAGTTTCTGTGCCTGTGACCTCGAAATTTCTAATTTTTCAACTAGAAAAATATCAAGGCGTTTGTTGTGACCTTCATCTGTGATTAGGAATTTATTTTTTGACATATTTAGGCATGGTGGTGGGACGCTTAGCGTCCCTTGAACAACGATACATGATGTTGTGTCACGCTGAGCGTGACTGCAACGACGCTCAGCGTCGTGCGCCTGGATGGAATCGAACCATCTGCCTCCACCTTATAAGGGTGGCACTCTAACCGGTGAGTTACAGGCGCGATTGAATGTGCTAATAGTAACAGAATTAAGTGTTTTTTTCAAGCCTCGCGCCGGTTGTCAGAAGTATATATTGATGTTAATATAATGTCATGAATTTCAATGTTTCTTTATTTTTCACTGTTAATAAGCTAGTCGGACGGAACCGCTGGCTGGATTTATTTGGGCGCGCCGGAGCGGAGTTTGTCGTTATTGCGATGTTTGGCTGGTACATCGGGAGCGTTTTCCTGAGCGGCAATATTTCTCGGCCGGCGGTGTTGGTCAGGACCATGACTTTGGCTGTCGCCTGGCTGCTTGGCTGGCTGATTGATCTCGCGATCGGCGCCATCGTGAAAGAGCCGCGCCCCCAAGTGAAATATCCGGAGACGAAAGTATTGTTTCAGCCGATGATGATCTGGAAATCATTTCCCTCCGACCATGCGATGTCGGCGTTCCTGATGGTTTTTCTTTCTCTGCTGTTTGGGTTGCCTGGCGTCGAAGGATTGTTCATCATGGCGCTCTGGGTTTGTTGGGGGAGGGTATATTGCGGTTTGCATTACCCGTTCGATTTGGTGGGCGGGATGACGGTGGCAGCGCTTGTGACGGTGATTAGTTATAATGTATTACTGATTCTATTTTAACCTGTCATTCCCGACCAGGATCGGGAATCTACATTCGTCGATTGGCGATTGTGGATTCCCGCTTTCGCGGGAATGACAATTGAACCTATGAACGCAATAATTTTGTGTGGCGGGCTCTCGACTCGTCTTGGTGAGATTACCAAAACTATTCCAAAAGTTCTGCTGAAGATAAAAGGCAGGACAGTCCTGGAGTGGCAAACGGAAAAATTAAGGAAAGTCGGCATTACGGAAGTTGTGCTGGCGGCCGGACACCTTTCGGACACGCTTTTTGAAAATGTCGGAATTCATTTGAATGGGATAACTTTTACTTACGCTATCGAACAAGTTAAACTTGGAACCGGCGGCGCAATCAAACATGCGCTTGAATATGTCTCTAATTCTGATGATCCAACGATTATTCTGAACGGCGATGTCCTGACTCATGTCAGCGTGGCGGAGATGATTAACCATCTGAAACCTGACGGCGACGGCCTGATACTCGGGACAAAGGTGGATGATGCCGCCCCATACGGAACATTAGTTTATGATTCAAAATTTCACCTCAAGGAATTTAAAGAAAAGGAAGGCAAGCATCAGTCCGGGTTTATCAACGGCGGTTTCTATATTTTCAATCCGCTTATAAAAAAATATTTTCCGAATAAAGACAGCTTCAGCATCGAGACCGAAGTTTTTCCACTTATGAAAAATTTATATGTTTTCGAGTCTGCCGAACCGTGGATCGATATCGGCGTCCCGGAGCGTCTCGAATGGGCTAGGGAGAATTTTCCCGAATAATGTATGTCATTACAAAATAAAATTGCGACACTTTTTTTTGTGCTGTTGATTGGATTGCCGATCGTCGGTCTTTGGGCAGTGAGATACAGTCGTCCCGCGCCAAAACCTCTAAAGCCGCGCGAAGAGATCACAATTACGATTATTCCGGGTTGGAATTTGCGCGACGTTGCGAATTATTTGGTGAAAGTTGGATTGGCTTCGAGTACTGGTGAGGTTTTTAAAATTACCGGTGAGCCGGCTGTACAGGGGGTAGTAAGCCTTGAGGGGTTGCTGGCGCCTGAGACCTATCGTGTTTACAAAAATGCGTCGCTTCAGGAAGTTATAAAAAAATTAACCGATCAAAGATTGAAGGAATTTAAAGCGGTGACGTCAACGGAATTTGATCAGAATGAAATTTTGACATTGGCGAGTCTCCTCGAGAAGGAAGCGCAGACAACAAATGACCGAAAGTTAGTCGCAGATGTACTACGGAGGCGGTTGAAGGGTGGTTGGGCGCTTCAGCTTGATTCGACCGTACATTATGCTATCGATAAATCAGGCAATCCCTATACCACGGACAAAGAGAGAAATATAAATTCACTTTGGAATACATATAAATATGCCGGACTACCACCCGGCCCCATCTGCAACCCCGGTCTTGATTCTATCGAGGCGGCGCTTAGTCCAACGCTGAATGAGTATTGGTTTTTCCTTAGCGGTACGGATGGCACGATGCATTACGCGAAGACGCTGGAGGAGCATACAGCCAATCGGTATAAATATTTAAGATAAGTAAATTGTTATCGGCTCAGTGTTGTCATTCCAGACCAGGATCTGGAATCCACAAATGGCTGGCCGGTGATTGTGGATTCCCGGTCTTGGCCGGGAATGACAGATTATGTTAACCTCCGAATTCGATTACAATTTACCGCCGGAACTTATTGCTCAGAGCCCAGCTTGGGTGCGCGATCAGTCGCGACTCATGATCATCGATCGTGAAGGAAAAACTTTTGAGCACCGTAAATTTTTTGAGATTGTTGATTTTTTGAAGAAGGGCGACCTATTGGTCTGGAATAATACCAAGGTTTTTAAGGCTCGTTTGCACGGTGAAATCCTACTTGATGAGTCCGTAGCTCTCGGCAGCAGCAAGGAAGGCAAACCCCACCTAACCTCCCCTTGGAAAGGGGAGGAAGCCAAGGTGCTGAATGCGGCGCCGGTGGAGATTTTTTTGGTGAGGCCGATGGAAAATAAATATGTTTGGAAAGTGTTGGCGAAACCAGGCAAGCGATTGCGCCTTGGGATGAAGGTAGTATTCGCGCCGGATTTTTTCTGCGAGGTGATGTTAAAAGAAAAGGATGGGACGATTCTTGTTCAGTTTGAAGATGATGATATGGTAGTGCGCGCTAAGGCGAATCAGTATGGAGAGGTGCCGACACCGCCGTATGTGAAAAATCCCAATGACCAAATCCCAATGACCAAATTGGATGAGCGGTACCAGACCGTTTACGCGAAACATGAGGGGTCGGTGGCGGCGCCGACGGCGGGGTTTCATTTTACGCCGGAGCTAATTGAGAATTTGGAAAGGCGCGGGATTGAATTTGCAGAGGTTACGCTACACGTCGGACTCGGAACTTTTTTGCCAGTTAAAACCGATAAAATTGAAGAACACAAAATGCACAGTGAATGGGTTGAGCTCACCGCGAAAAATGCCGATCTCATAAATCAGGCGAAAGATGAAAAGAGGCGAGTGGTGGCGGTTGGGACCACTTCGGTGCGCGCGCTGGAGGGCGTCGCCTTGCAAACGGGCGAAAAATTGCGGGCCTACACCGGCGACATAAATATTTTTATTACCCCTGGCTTCAAATTCCAAATCGTCGACGCCATGATTACGAATTTTCATCTACCGAAGTCGACACTTCTCATGTTGGTGTGCTCTTTTGTTGGCGAAAAAAAATTTACTTTGGAATGTTATCAAAAGGCGATTGAGGAAAAGTATCGGTTTTATAGTTTTGGCGACGCGATGTTTGTTGAGTAAAAAAAACCGCCCCAATTTAGTCGGGACGGTTTTGAGTAGGTATTTTTAATTCGCCGCCACCTTGATCGATGGCCCCATCGTCGAGCAGATGGAGAGACTCTGGAAGTAGGTGCCTTTGGCGGTAGCCGGCTTCGCCTTCTTCAGAGATTCAAGTAAGGCGACAAAGTTCTCTTTGAGTTTCGCTTCACCGAAGCTTACCTTGCCGATCGCTTGATGGATGTTTGAGGTGTCATCATTTTTGTAAGTGACTTTGCCTTTCTTCAATTCTTCAATCAATTTTTTGATGTTTGGGCCGACCGTTTCAGTTTTCGGATTCGGCATGAGACCCTTCGGGCCGAGCACTTTGGCAATCTGCGCCAATTTCGACATCATGTCCGGAGTAGTAACGGCAACCTCGAATTCGATCTTGCCGGTATCTTTGATTTTTTTGATTTCTTCTTCACCGTAAATGAAGTCAGCTCCGGCTTCTTTGGCTTCCTTCTCTTTCTCCGGGGAGACGAAGGCGGCGACCGTTTTGGTTTTACCGGTGCCATGTGGAAGAGTGACGGTAGCGCGGATTTGCTGTTCGCCTTTCTTGGGGTCAATACCAAGATGAGCGTGGACTTCCACACCGGCGTCAAATTTGACGTTGCTGGTCTCGAGGACGAGCTTGATGGCTTCGTCGATCGGGTAGACTTTGGTCTTGTCGACTTTAGTCGCAAGTTCCTTCATTCGTTTGGACATACGTATGTACTTGCCCGCCTTGGGCGGGTGTTAAGTGGTACAAG
>JBBTSL010000167.1:0-1891 GCA_038064745.1 Patescibacteria group bacterium
CTGGCCGCCGTAATCGTAATCCCGCGCTCCTGCTCCTGCGGCATCCAGTCCATCACGGTGGTGCCCTCGTGGACTTCGCCAAGCTTGTGGGTCTTGCCGGTGTAGTAGAGGATTCGCTCGGTCGTAGTCGTCTTGCCGGCATCGATGTGGGCCATGATACCGATGTTGCGAGTGTTTTCGAGTGAATATTCTCGAGGCATAAATAATAATATTAAATCCCAAATCCCAATTTCCAAATCCCAATCGAACATTGGTCATTGGGGCTTGGTCATTGGGGATTATTTTGAAAACCTTGCAAAATGGGCAAATGCTTTATTCGCCTCTGCCATGCGATGCACATCGTCGCGTTTCTTCACGGCGTCACCGAGACCCTGCGAGGCTTCGAGAAGAACGGTGGCCAATTTCACAGCCATCTTCTGTCCTTTCTTGGCGCGAGCGGCGCCGATGATCCAGCGGAAAGCGAGCGCGTTCTGGCGTTCACCGCGGACTGGCATCGGAATTTGATAATTTGCGCCACCGACGCGTCGGGTGCGGATTTCAAGTTGAGGCTGGACGGCGCGCAGCGCTTCGTCAAATACTTTGACAGCATCCTTCTTGGAGCTGGCGGCGACTGAGTCGAGAGCGGCATAGACGATTTCCTCGGCGACAGTTTTCTTTCCCTTGCGCATGACGTGATTGATAAATTTACCAACCATGACGTTGCCGTACTTTGGGTCCGGCGCGATAACGCGAATTTTTGCTTTTTTTCCTCTCATATATATAATGTAATATCGCAGATGGCCTTGGGGCCCGCGGATACCACAGATACATCTGCGAAATCTGCGGCGCTCTAGCGCATCTGCGGAATCAATGAATTATTTCTTGGCTTCTTTCGGGCGCTTGTTGCCGTAGAGAGAGCGGCCACGTCGGCGGCTGGCAACACCCTGGGTATCATAAATACCGCGTACGATGTGGTAGCGGACGCCTGGCAAATCCTTCACACGACCACCGCGAATGAGGACGATGGAGTGTTCCTGGAGATTGTGGCCTTCGCCGGGAATATAAGCGATAACTTCCATGCCGTTGCTGAGGCGAACTTTCGCGACCTTGCGCAAAGCGGAGTTTGGGTTCCTCGGAGTCGTGGTATAGACCTTGGTGCAGACGCCACGCTTGAAGCCGCTCCCGCGCGCGAACTTGGTGACGCGGCGGTGTAAATTATCGACGGTGTATTGGAGAGCCGGCGTCTTGGACTTCCTGGTGTTGGCCTTACGCGGCTTTCGGAGTAACTGATTTAGTGTAGGCATACGTTCATTGATTATAGTTCTAATCTGTTATATTTAGTTTTTATTAATTAATCATTTTTCTTTTCTGTTTGGCTCTCAAATTTCCAAATCCCAATTTCCAATTTTCAAATTTACCTTAAATAAAAAGCTGAACGATTTGAGCTCAGCCACGAGTTTGATATTTGACGTTCTGGGGATGATAATACCAAAAGTAGGTTTTTTTGTCAATACCTCTCTATATCTAATATAATTCGGAGTGATTCCCAATCGTGATGAATATTACAATATCTCCCTGTTCCTTAAAAATCGCCCGATAATCGCCGCTAACATTAATGCTGTTGCAATTCGGATAAGTCGGATCGACCGAATGATTATTCAGAATCTGATTAAATTTATTCTGTCGAAACAAGTCCACTCGTTCGTAAAATTGTTCCTGTACCCGTGGCAGAAGTTTTCTGAACTTTTTCTTAAAACGTTTGAGATATCTTGCTTCCATAAGCTACGACTCGAGGGATTTTCGTAACTCCGCAACAGAAGAGAAACTTGGAGACATGTTTTTTCCTTTAGCAATATCCGCCAAGGCGCGTTTTATTTCCCGACTCGTAGTCGCATTAAACTTTTCACTGCCA
>JBBTSL010000168.1:0-1778 GCA_038064745.1 Patescibacteria group bacterium
CGGAAGTCGGTAGCGGCGAGGCCGAGGTTCTGCTGGACCTCGGTGGTGAGGCCGAGAAAGGTGGTAGAAAGAGTTTGCGCGTGGGCCTGGAGAGGATATAGGATATAGGATATAGAAGATAGGAAAAACAAAAATCCAACCAGCAATAGCGGAATGAGGATCGGCTTTAGAAATTTTAAAAATTTCCTGAACACGTGATTAACTATTTTAACTTATCTAAACACGTTTGTCGGCTGTCGTTGCTGGCCAAACCATTACAACAAAACGGATTGGTGTTGTTATCAACGGCACAACAATTTGTCGGGTTGGCTGAATCACAAACAACCGAGTTATTGGAATTCTGGATTAGGGCGTTCGGCCCCTTGCCCGGATACAGACAATTGTAATGCGCATCCTGAACCCTGGAATCAACGATCGGAATATAGTAAATTCTAGTCTGGTTCGTAACAAATCCGCAGTGGCTCATAAGAACCTTTTGCGAGCCGTCAGCTCGAACGGACACTACCGTGCCATCGGGTTGAACATCTCCCACTCTCGGGCTTCGGCACGGCGGATCGATAGTCGCCGGGCTGACGCTGATACCAATTTCATATAAAGAACCGTTCAACATCCGCTTACTGAATACCATACTCCATTCATCATTTGGCAACACGAAGGTAGCGTTGGGGCCGGGCGTAGTATTATTGATAAAGGGTGGGACCAGATCAAGCCGATCCTCAAGCGCGAAAGTCCAGCCAAAATAGTTATCAGGAACTTTCTGAGTGTCAAACACCGCGCCGAGGGGTGGATAGGTGGCCCTGTCAACCTGGCCATCAGCGTCGCCATCAAGCGCATTTCCGGAAGCGTCCATCACGCCGGAGAACGGCATGGCCTCGAAGGATGTCGCAGAGAATGCCCTCCCCGCGCGAAGCAGGAGCTCATAGCTGGCGATCGCACCGTCGGCCACCGGCATACAATAGACGTTGCCGCCGCAAGCGTTCTGCCCACAGATAACCGATGAGGCAAACTCCATTGTCCGATAATTATTCACGAGACGGAAGTTGCCTAGTGGCACGGTGTCTATATTGGTGGATTTTTTTATAAAAACGGAACTGCCGTTCAATATATAGGCGTTAGCATCGGCGCCAGTGCCGTCAGAGAAGCTTCCCTGCACGGTCGTCGGATCCATCGCCTTGTCAAAAGTAATTTGAATGGCGGTATTTTTGGCCTCAGTGCTTGTTCTTGCGGGGAAGACGTCGACAACATGAGGCGGGGTTACATCAAGCTTGGTGTCGCAGGTGAAATTCCACTCGTAGCAATCGCGGCCACTCGGAAAACCTTCGAATACCGACTTATTGCCATTGGCCGGATCGTCGGTCAGAACACCCTTGCCGATGCGGACGGTGTACGGGATCTTTTCGGTGTCGGAGCCGAGATAATCAAACGGCCGAATTACAATCGTGTAAACTTTACCATTTTCATAACTTGCCAGCACGTTCGCGCCCCGGATCAGCGCGCCGGTGTCGCCACGTTTGATGTCGATAAGATCGACACCACCGGGGCCTGGGATACTTGGCTTCAGCGTATCGCAATCAGTTTGCCAGACGAAATTTGAGTCCCCAATATTTTTACAATCTCCCAGAATTCCATTGCCGCTGGTGTCCGTGATGAAGAAGGTCGTGGAGACAGCCGGCCGGAAACTAATAATAATTTTGGTATTGAGCGGCACGTCAATCTGGTCGCGATTTGGATAATGATCCTTGATGACGGTGCCGAGGCTACCGCTACCATAAAAATTG
>JBBTSL010000169.1:0-4302 GCA_038064745.1 Patescibacteria group bacterium
TATTTTACTTATGAACAGAGGAAATATATCCAAGTGTCTTCCCCGGATCTTTCCAAATTAAACGGGCTAGAGCTGGCTTTGATAGATGATGTACTGAACCGTTTATCCGACAAAAGCGCGGCCGAGCTTTCTGAATACTCTCACCGGGATACACCGTGGTCCACGAGCGATGACGGGCAGGAGATCCCATACGAGTCGGTTTTTTATAGGGACAGCGACCACACCGTGCGAGAATATGCCGATAAGCTTTAGAGAAACCGCCGAGTTCCAGAATGACGTCAGGAGGTTGGTCAAAAAATACAAAAGCTTGGCGGAAGATTTGGAATTGTTCAAAACTATTATCGCGAAAAGCCCTTTTGGTTTCGGAGCGCATTTTCATATCATCACGAAGAAGAACAATGTGGCGATTATCAAGGCGCGATTGTTCTGCCGTTATTTGCGAGGAAAAACACTCCGAATAATTTATGCCTATTCAGAAAAGCGTGATAATATAGAAATTATCGGGATATTTGAATTTATAGAATTATACTTCAAAGGCGAGAAAGAAAACGAAGACAGCGCGAGAATAAAAGAATATTTGAAAAAGTAAATTATGCAAATAACAAAAACAGACTACCTCGAATATAACTTTTGTAAAAAGAATCTCTGGCTGAAGAAACATAAACGGGAGCTTTTTGAGGGTTTTGAATTGTCTGATTTTGAAAAGAAAATAATTGAAGAAGGAAACCTGGCGGACGCGGAAGCGCGAAATCTTTTTCCGGAGGGAGTATTGGTGGACAGCCGGGACATGGAAGCCGTCGAGGATACCAGACAATATATTGCCAAAAAGGAAAAAATAATTTTCCAGGCGACCTTCGCTGAAGATGACTTTTTCATTCGCGCCGATATTTTAATTTATGAGCCAAAAAAAGGCGGCTATGAACTGTACGAGGTGAAGGCGTCCAACGACATCAAGCGCGAGGAACAATATAATTATATTAAGGATTTGGCATTTCAAAAAAGCGTGATTGAGAAAAGCGAATTAAAAATTATCAAGACCGGCGTGATTCATCTTAATCGAGAATACAAAAAAAGTGGAAAAATAAAATACCACGAACTATTCCTTATTGTCGATCTGACCGACGAAATTATGGAGTCGCGTGACGCGGTAAAAAAGCAAATGTCGGAATTGAAACAATACCTGGATATGCCCGAGGAGAAGCGCTGCGAGTGCCTATATCGCGGACGAAATAATCAGTGCACAACCTTCGCGTACTCCAATCCGGAGGTGCCGGAGTATTCGGTGCACGATATCAGTCGCATCGGCGCGAGCAAAAAAATATTTTACGATTGGATTGACAGGGGGATTTACGCCATCGAAGACATCGACAATCCCGGTGTCCTTACCGGCGCCAAGAAGACCCAATACGACTCGTACATGATGGGGAAGCCGATCATCGACGCGATCGCCATCAAAGAGACTTTGGATGAGCTAAAATTTCCCCTGTATTTTTTTGATTATGAGGGCTTTGTGAGCGCGATTCCGATCGCAGACGGCTTCGGGGCCTACGAGCAGATCCCTTTTCAATATTCATTGCACATCATGCAGGAGGACGGCAGTGTAGAGCATAAAGAATTTATAATCACTGACATACCGAAGGGCGACTTCACCAGGCCGCTGGTGGAGCGGATAAAGCAAGATATTGCGCCGGGGGGCACGGTCATTTCCTGGTTTAGCACCTACGAGAAGCAGCGCAACAGCAAATTGGCCGAACTCCATCCGGATTACGCGAATTACCTGGAGAATTTGAATGAGGGCATGTTCGACCTGATGAGCATATTTCAGAAAAATTATTACGTCGATCCGAAATTCAAAGGAAGTTGCAGTATAAAAAAAGTTTTGCCGGTCTTGGTTCCCGAGCTGTCATACAAAGATCTCAACATTTCGAAGGGGGATCAGGCCAGCGAACGCTGGGAGAGAATGGTGCTAAACAACATTCCTAAAGAAGAAAAAATGAAAATCAAAGAGGATTTGCTGAGGTATTGCGAGAGGGATACCTGGGCGATGGTGAGAATTTACGAATTTTTGAGAAAAATATAATTCATCAATATGATGAACTCGCTCAGCGACCTCCTAAAGAATAGAAATCTAAACTCGCCGCTGGTGCGAGGCGTTCGGGCGGCGCAAGTCATCGCTGCCGCGGAAAAAATTCTCACTGAACAGTTTGGTCCGGAGATAATGACTTCCGCCGCGCCGGCCTATTACAAGAATCAGATACTGTCCATCGCGTGCCTTAGCTCATCGGCCGCGAGCGAGATCAGAATGCGCGAAAATTCTATCATTGGGTCTATTAACCAGGCCGTTCCCGGAGCGCAAATCACAAAAATTCGCTATTTGTCTTAGCCTGAGGCCAGCCGGCCGGAGGCTTGCTCAAAAATTAAATAAGGGCTAGAATAGCCACATATATGTCACTTCGATTGTATCTTTTTTTAATGACACTCGGAACATTGCTGGCGTGGATTGCCTGGGCTTTTGTGGTTGTAGATTTATCGCCGCTGGATGGGAATTTGATTAGCCTAATTTCATTTTACCTTAGCTTGCTTATGGCCATCACCGGCAGTTTTTCGGTGATAGGATTTGCGCTAAAGAAACTAATCCTAAAAAATGACGACATCGTATTTCGTCATGTAAAGCGCACCTTCCGTCAGGGCATCCTTACGGGCCTCGCTGTGATACTGGTCTTATTCCTATTATCGCAGGGTTTGCTGTTCTGGTGGAATTCGATTATCCTGGCGCTATTTTTCCTGTTTGTTGAAATAATAATTTTTACGAACTACAAGCACAACAACGATAGCTATGTCTAATTTTTTTGGAAAATTCAGGAAGGAGCTTGGGATTGATCTCGGCACCGCCAATACTCTGGTCTATGTGAAGGGCAGGGGGGTGGTGATAAACGAGCCAAGCGTGGTCGCGGTGAACACCAAGACCGAGCAGATCCTGGCGGTGGGCCATGAAGCCAAAAACATGCTCGGGAAAACTCCGCCGCATATCGTTACCACCAAGCCGCTTACTCACGGAATTATTTCGGATTTTGAAGTAACGGAAAAAATGCTCCGATATTTCGTGGATAAGGTTTATGAAGACAGCTCGCTGAATTTTTTGTCACGACCGAAGATCGTAATCGGGGCGCCAGTTGATATCACGGAGGTAGAGAGGCGCGCGATCGGCGACGCGGTGATGAACAGCGGCTCACGCGAAGTCTGGATCGTAGAGGAATCTATGGCCTCGGCAATCGGCTCGCGAATGCCGGTTCGGGAGCCAATTGGCAACCTAATCGTGGAGATGGGTGGCGGCACCTGCGAGATCGCTGTCATTTCTCTCAGCGGCATCACGACCAGAAAGTCGATAAAAATTGCCGGTGACGAACTCAATCGCAATATTGTCCAATATGCCCGCGACGTCTTCAACTTATTACTTGGAGAGAGACAGGCGGAAGAAATAAAAATAAAGGTTGGCTCGGCGATCGATCTGTCTGAGCCGCTGCTTTTCCCGATGCGAGGGCGCGACCTTCTGACCGGACTTCCGAGAGAAGTAATGATCAATGATTCACAGGTACGCGAGGCCATGATAAAGTCGCTACGCGTAATTGTAGACAGTATCAAGGACATCATAGAAATTACGCCGCCGGAACTAGTAGCCGACATCCATGAGCGCGGCATCCTACTTTCGGGTGGCGGCGCGCTGCTGCGCGGCTTTGACCAGCTGATTCACCGGGCGATCGAAATTCCGGTCCGTATTGCCGACGATCCGCTTACCTCAGTGGTGCGCGGGCTTGGCATGCTGCTTGATGATGACGATCTGCTTCGCGAGGTTAGCGTTTATCCACTTACAATAAAACCGCCAAGGGCATCATGATGAACGAAGTCAGTTAAACTATGAACTCACCAATGAAAAAGAATAGGTACTTGGCCGCAGGGCTGTTTTTTGTATTGTTTATTTTAATGCACTATCTGGGATGGACGCGAAGATACGAGGACATGATACGTAATTTTACCGTCCCGATTTTGAGCGACATTCATGGTATTAGTATTCAGACGGGAAGCAACTACCAATTTTTCAAAAATCGCGCCGACTTCATCAGAGCGTACAACGAGTGCAGTATAAACTCAGAAAAATACGCGCTGCTAACTTCCCAAATATCCAGGCTGACAGATGAAAATTCAGAATTGCGAACCCAGCTCAACTACTTCCAAGGCAAAGGAGCTAAGCATTTACTCGCCAATATTGTCGGCAGAGAAATTCTAGGTACCGAACAAACAATC
>JBBTSL010000170.1:0-7429 GCA_038064745.1 Patescibacteria group bacterium
ATATGCTCAATAAAGAAAAGCACCAGCTTATCATGGGGAGGATTTTGCGGGGTATTTATTCCGATACGACCATTTCGTCTCTTATCGGTTTCAAGGGCGGCACCTGCGCTTACTTTTTTTACGGCCTTTCCAGATTCTCTGTTGATCTGGATTTCGATCTTTTTACAAACGATTGGGCTACGCAGCGGACAGTGTATGAAAAAGTTGGCGTTATGCTGAGGTCATACGGCGAGATTAAAGACCAATGCATTAAACGAAGCACAATATTTTTCCTGCTCTCATACGGTGATAAAGATCACAATGTCAAAGTTGAGATAAGCGTGAGGATTCTCATTCCCGGCATCAAAGTACACTACGAGCTCAAAGAATATCTCGGTATTTCCATGTTGGTTGGCAAAAAGGATTACCTCTTTGCCAGCAAGCTCGCCGCTTTGACTGACCGCCGAACGCTTGCTATGCGTGATATTTATGATGTTTGGTTTTTCGCAAAAAATAACTGGGATATCAATGAAGAGGTGTTGAGGACAAGAACCGGTAAAACCATCAAAGAGCACATTACCGACTGCATACCGGCTATCGAGTCGGTCAAAGATAACGAAATATTAAGGGGACTTGCCGAACTTCTGCCAGATGAAAAAGCAAAAGCGTGGGTCAAAAATCATCTGCGAGAGGAGACGATCTTTCTGCTCAAGAATTACCAATCCGTATTAAAATAAAAATATTATGGACAACAAAAAAGCCCCCGTAGTTTGGGGGCTTTTTGCTTTTTTGTCGTTAATTATCAATCGCCAATTGTCGGCGCCATTTGCTGACGTTACTCTTGTTGCCATAGCTTGAGTATTCCGCCAGGTTCATTGAGTTCCTCTGGAAGAAGGTCGCTACCCGGTAGGCCCTGATGACTACCTTCTCTGTCTCCGGAATATTTATTTTCAGGAGATCCTGAGTTATCATTCCTTTCCTTAATTCTTTCTCAAGAGCTGATGGCGCGTTTAGATTTAGGAGTTCGTTGAGCTTCGCCGTCGTATCATCGATAATCTGCCAGGTCTCCAGAGCCTGCTCGAGATCAATCTCCGCCAACTTTGTCGCCGCAAAAATCTTTAGTTTATCTCTGCCATCTTTCAGGTCGGCAAGCAGAGTTCTCATTTCTGTAACATCCTTCTTTTGCTTGGCTAGGCGGTTGATCCTGGTTTCAAACCGGCCGATGCTGGTATTTAATCGGCTTACCGAGGACTTCAAGCCCGCCAGTGACTGAATGTTGGCCATACTGTCGTTGGCATCTTCCAGTTTGTCGATGATATCGCTTTGTATTACTTCGAACGGATCAGTGTCGCTATAGTCGGTCGTTTTGAGCGAGCCGTAGGACGCTTTGGCATCGGCAATCAAGGCCTTCGCTTCCGCGAGCTGACCATCAAGTTCCACCTTCAATCTTTTCACCAGATTTTGGGTCCTAGTAAAGGCTTTTTCAGATTTGGATATTTCGAGTCCGATGGCTTTGTATAATCTGGTGATCTGAGCCAACTGCTCGAGGCGCGGGACCCAGATATTCAGATCCTCGAAATTATCGCTGAGTGAGTCTGCGGCATCTCGCGCTTGGTCAAATGTTTCGGCCTGCTGTACGGTTTTGACTAGGTCCTGAACTTTATTGATCAGATCCTTCACGGTGGCGGGGATTGTGTAGCCTTGCTTTTCGAGTCGCAACGCTTTGTTCTCGACCAGTGTCAGCTTCCTACTCAGAGACGCAGTGCCCTTTTTCATTTGAGCCAAGGCTTTCGCTTGCATTTTCTTGTCGCGTTCCGTCAGGACTTCCTCGGACATCCCACCACCGCCACCCATGATCAATTCATCACGGATGTCCATCAGGGTTAGGAGGTCATCTTTGATAATCTCAAGCGTGTCGAAAGCGTTGCTGTCGGATGGAAGGGTGGCAATTTTCTCTCTTAGTAATTTTGATTTTTCAAGCGAAGTGTTATCGTTATATTTCGTAAATACTTTATCGAGCAGGTCCAGTCTCTTTAGGTATTCCTTTTTCTTTTGCTCTACTAATCTGGCTTGAGATTCGGAAAGAACTTTTGGAAGTGGAACTACTTCGGCATCAATTGTTGGACTTTTAACAGTGATCGTGCACCCTCCGCTCATTGTGCAGTAGCCGGACATACCATTGGAATCGAAACACCATTTTCCGCCTTTATTCAGACATAGAGTGCTTGAGTCTTCAGTTTTTACTGGGCAGGTTGATCCTTCCGGGACCTTTGTCCCATCGGAGCAGGTTGTGAACCGCGGACATTCGACAGTGGTAGCGACGATAGTGCCGTCTGTACAGGTTTTGACAGTCGGCTCTACCACCACCTGAGTGGCAGCGGCAGTTGGACAGCCACTGAGAGTCGTGGCGAAGGTCGCATTGTCTGGGCAGACCATTTGTCCGGCCGGAGGCGTCTTCATGCAGGTCATGTTTGAACACCAGCCGCTTGAGGCGCCGGAGTACGTGGTCATGCTTGAGCACCAATTGTAGCCCTTGGTGGTACAATCAGTTTGATTTGAAGGCATGGTTGGGCAGGCCGACCAGCTGGAAGCAAAGGTATTGTCCCAGCACGTGGTCATCCCGGAGGGGGGCGAGACTGGACACTTGGTGCCGGCCATATTGCAGGAGCCGCTACTGTACGTCGTCGCGTACGCGCTAGCGCACCATATTCCTTGGTATTTTGTGCAATCAGCTTCGGTGCTTGGCCAGGTGAATGAAGAGTAAGTCGAACCGGAGGTATTTGATGTGCCTGAGCCGCTAGTGCCGCTGGTGCTAGACGAGTCAGCCGGGCAGGAACTGCCGGTCGAAGCGCACCAGCCACCGCCATAACTACTGGTACACCAGCTTCGGCTTTTTGATTCACAGGTGGCTTGATCGTTTATCGGGCAAGTTCCGGGTACACTGTTACAATATCCGCCGGAGGCACCGCCGGAATAAGTGCACCATTCGCCATTTTGCGCCGCACAGCTGGTCGCGTCATTGGCAGGGCATGTGCTTCCAGTCGTTGCGCACCAGCCCATGGAGCCGTTGGTACCGGCGCACCATGATCTGCTCTTGGCTTCGCAGTCAGTCTGGCTGTAGATAGGGCATGTTCCAGGGGTGCTGTTGCAGTAGCCGCCAGTAACGCCGGTATTTCCATAGTATAGGCACCATTCGCCACTTTGCGCCGCGCAACTAGTAGCGTCATAGGCCGGGCAGGCGGTGGAGGAATATGAACACCAACCGGAGGTCAAATCGGAGTTTAGACACCATTTACCGCCAGCGCTCGTGCAGGTCGTTGTAGGGTCAGTGGACGAGGCGGTTTGTGCCAGCGCGCTGAGAGCCATCATAAGTCCAGCTATAGTAAGCAGGACTCCGGATTTAAGCTTCCAATTGAGTGTCTCCATATTCGAAATGAGTGAGTAAATTAATTAAATTTATTTGATTATTTTCGAACGAATGAGAATATATGTGAAACTATATATTTGAAGAGATTAAATAAATTTAACTTAATGAGTGTCTATATTATAGCATAATGAAGATTTTAACATAAACGCGAGTTATCCACCGCTTAATTATTCACTTTTAGAGTCAGCGCATTGACTTTTGTATAAAAAATTGTTATTATGTAGAGGTTATTTTACGCCGTGGTAGCTCATTGGTAGAGCGCTGCCCTGAAGAGGCAGGCGTAGCCAGTTCGATTCTGGCCCGCGGCACAAACGTAAAATCCCAAATTCCAAAACCCAATGTCCAAATACGATTTGGTAATTGAGATTTGGTCATTGGGATTTTCATAGTAACGGGGTATGGCTCAATTGGCTAGAGCACCTGGTTTGGGACCAGGGGATTGTGGGTTCAAGTCCCACTACCCCGACGAAAAAATAAAGACGGCAAGAAGCCGTTTTTATTTTTGAGGAGGGGTAGAGCGAGCAAACTGCTTTGCTCGCGTTGGTACTTGAACGCCGGAGCCATGTCCGCTCGCGCGGACGGCGAGGCGGTGGCTAACCCGAGGAGGCCAGGCCGACGAGAGGTGAAGCCAAGTCCCACTACCCCGACATAGGCACGCCGAAGCTCAGAAGAGCGAAGGCAGGTGAAAAAATAAAACGGCAAAAAGCCGTTTTTATTTTTGAGGAATGTAGGAGTTTATATAGGCAACGCGCGGTGAGCCTTCAGGCATTGACAACGGGTGTTATTTTATGGTATAGTTTCGCAAGATTTAATATATTTTACAATATTTTTATGGTAAAAAAGGGAATCGCGGTACTCAGCTTTGTCGCGTTGACACTCGCGACAACGGCTCTGTCTTCTACAAAATTACAGGCCAGTCAAAATGAATCAAAAAGATTCATTGTTCAATTTTCAGACGCCTTAAACGACGCAGCCCAGGATGAGCTTGTCGCTAATTTCGGCGGAGTTAAAATCAAGGAATTATCACCATCCAATACACGCGTAGTTGTGCTTCCAAATCGCGCCTCGGAGCGCGCCTTGCGTTTGAATGCTGACGTAGTTCGTATGGAGGAGGATGGTCTGGCATTTGCTTCTGGACGAACAAGTGTTCAGCCGGCGCAAACTTTGCCATGGGGTGTTGATCGAGTAGATGCGGAACTTGTTTGGCCAAATACAAATACGAATACTGTTCGTGTTGGCGTGATCGACACTGGCATCTCACTGTCCCACCCGGATCTGTCGGGTAATATTAAGGGCGAGATCAATGCCATCAATCCCAAAAGAAGCGCCAACGATGACAATGGCCACGGCTCTCATGTCGCTGGAATTATCGGCGCCGTAAATAATACTATCGGCGTTGTCGGTGTTGCGCCAGAGGTTGACCTCTATGCGATCAAAGTTCTGGGTGCCAATGGATCGGGCTACCTTTCAGATATTATCGAAGGACTAGATTGGAGTATCGCGAATGGCATGCAGGTAGTCAACATGAGCCTGGGCGCTTCCTCCGATAACCAATTTTTGCACGAGGCCGTTATTCGGGCCCGTAACGCAGGTATCGTACTTGTTGTTGCGGCCGGCAATTCAGGAAGCTCAGTTGAATATCCTGGAAAATATTCTGAGGTTATCACAGTCGGTGCGACCGATGTCAACAATCAGATCGCATCATTCTCCAGCCGGGGACCCGAGGTGGATGTAGCCGCGCCTGGCGTCTCCGTTTTCTCCACGTACAAGGGATCGGGATATGCGACTCTCTCCGGTACCTCTATGGCCACTCCGCATGTGACCGGCATCGTTGCATTAATTTTGAACTCACCGGTCGGCGTCTCTGACTTAAATGGCGATGGACAGTGGAATCCGGATGAAGTCCAAAATAAACTTCAGGCGACCGCCACTGACCTCGGAGAGGCCGGACGCGACGATCTGTATGGTTTCGGTCTCGTGAACGCCTTTAACGCTGTACAATAAGAAAGCTTAAAAAATCTCTGAATAAAGGCAATCCTGTACCCCGCCTGGTACAGGGTTTTTGTGTATAAAAATTTTCTATGATATAATAAGCACATTCCTACCCTTATGTTTGGCCAAAATTCTAATCAAAATTCATCCTCTGACAAGCTGTTTATAGCCACCTCTTCGGCCGGCTCGGATTTGGGTTTGACGGGCGCTGACACCGAGGGGCAGCTCTCGATCGATGTGCTTGAGACGGAGTCTGATCTGGTGGTGGTGGCGACGATGGCCGGGACAAAGCCGGAGGATATTGTATTGCACCTGCACAATGACTTCCTCACCATTCGCGGCCGACGTTCGTCTCCAGTTGCCGGATCTTCTCGATATTTCTACGAGGAATGTTATTGGGGTAAATTTTCTCGGACGATCGTCTTGCCGATGGACGTGAAAGGGGATATGGCTACTTCTGAATATAAAAACGGCGTCCTCACCATCCGCATACCCAAGACTTCTGTTCAGCAAAACATCCCGATTTTAGTTGTTGAAGATTAAGACCCATGAGCATCATTGACGACTTCGTAGAAAAACCAAGAAAAAAAAGCAATAGGATTATTTTTCCAGCCGTTATTTTTTTGTTGTCAATTTTTATCATTTTTGGTTTCTGGGTTTATGACGAGATTTATAAGGATCAAGTTTATCAGGGAGTTAAGATCGGCGGGTTCAACATTGGCGGCCTCAGCCGTCTCGAACTTGTTGAGTTGATTGAAAATTTGAATAATCGCTATGCCAAAGAGGGAATTGATCTTAGTCTGTCTCGCGGTGACGGGATTCTGTTTGCGGGAGACAAATCATCAGGAGAGCAGCTGCTCAAGATTAATACCGTCGGGCCGGGTGAGAGCGCAGTCGAGATGATTCGCCTTGACAGTGAAGCACTTAGCCTCGCGGCTATGAAGGTGGGGCGGTCCGGGTCAGCATCCGAAAATTTTTTTAAACCTTTTTTATTTCTTTTTAATCCGGTAAACCTGTCCGTTCCGGTAGTTATTAATCGGCCGGTTCTGGAAGCTAATTTGAAAAATTCATTATCCGCTTATGAGGATAAAGTGCGCGATGCCGCGATCGCAAATATTAATGTTTACAATCAAAGCGCGGAGATAATTCCGGAGAGAAGCGGGCAGGTTTTTGATCCGAAAATAGTTATCGAACAAATAAATAACAATCTGGCGAAGCTGTCGTTCGAGTCAATTCAGGTAACACCTAGCGCGTTTTCTCCCGCAATCGTTGGTAATGATATCCGCGCCGCGCTGCCGAAGTTGTGGCCAATGTTGCAGGTCGGCGCGTTTACGTTAGTCGCAAATCCCTCGCCATCATCGACTATGTCCTGGCAGATACCGCCGGACGCCCTCGCAAATCTGGTCGAAGTTCGTCGCGAGCCGGATGATGGGATTGATTTTTTCCTAAATCCGGAGAAGGTGGCGGATTATTTAAATTTGAAGGTTTTGCCGTCGGTTGAAGTGCCGGCAAAGGATGCAATCTTCACGACCGAGAATAATAAGGTTAAGGATTTCGTGCCGAGCACGATTGGTATGACGATCGACCTGGAAGCGGCTTATAGCGGGCTCAATGAAAATTTCAGAGCGCGCAGTCGGCCTGCCCTCCGTAGCCCTAGCGAAGGCGGGGGGACGGCCACGGATACCATAATGATTATTCTGAAACCTGTTCTTCCGAAAGTTCAAATTTCAAACAGCAACGACCTCGGTATCGTGGAATTAGTCGGCGCCGGAACCTCGACTTTCCGGGACAGTCACACCAATCGCATAAAAAATATTGCCAATGCGGTGAAGCGTCTGAATGGGACGCTGATTAAGCCCGGTGAAGTGTTCTCGGCGAACAAGTATGCTGGACCATATACATCCTCCAACGGTTTTCTGCCGGAGCAGATTATCAGAGGGCGAAAAATCGAGGAAGCGGTCGGTGGCGGAATGTGTCAGATCGGGACGACACTTTTTCGTATGGCGATGAATACCGGCCTCGATATCACCG
>JBBTSL010000171.1:0-1880 GCA_038064745.1 Patescibacteria group bacterium
CGTTGGCGATCTTGAGGAAGGGAACAACGCCTTGCGATTCGACGCCCGTGCCCTGGATGAATGAGCCGGTGCCGCGGATGTTGGTCCAGTCCGTGCCGATACCTCCCGACCACTTCGAGAGCTGAGCATTGTCGGAATAAGTCTTGAAAATATTATCGAGCGAATCGGTGACGGTGTTGAGGTATCAGGAGGAGAGTTGGGGCTTCACGGTGCCGGCGTGGAAGAGAGTTGGCGTAGACGGTGTGTAGAGCAGCTTCGACATGATGTCGTAAAATTTAATTGTATGTTCGAACTTATTTTTTTCATTGAGTGCGGCACCCATCGCAATTCGCATCCAGAACATCTGTGGGGTTTCGAGCGTCTGCTTGGTGTCATGGTCGGCTATGAAGTATCGGTCGGTCAAAGTCTGAAGTCCGAGATACAGGAACAGGTCGTCGCGCTCGATCACGAGGCTGGCGCTAAGTTTATCGAGGTCAAAGGCGAGGAGTTTCGGGTCCAGCCGGCCAAGCTCGACGCCGCGTTTTAGGTTCTTCACGAACGCAGTGCGGTATTGAGTATCTAGGCTCTGAAAATCGATCGTGTCCGCGCCGATGACGTCTTTGTAATTACTGTATAGCAGGAGACGGGCGGTGACTTTGTCGTAAGCTGGATCCTGCTCGATCATGGCGCGAACCGTCATGATGAGCGCCTTCTTCAGGTCAGCGGTCGTCATGCCTTCATATAATTCTGACCGGCACTGAGAAATTATTATCTCGATGTCGACGGACGACTCCAGTCCTCGCGCCGCGAAGCCGAGCGAGCGGCGGAGCTTCGCTTCGGAAAATAATTCTTTCTGGCCGGAACGCTTAATTATCATGAGGGCATTGGCTTCAATTTTTTCAAGCAGCTGTTTCTTTTTTTCAGTGCGCTCCTTGGTATGTTCGTAGCGGTATAGGATGTAGGCCTTCGCAACATCGAAGAATCCTTCCTGCATCAGTTCGCGTTCGACAAGGTCCTGAACATTTTCAACGGCCGGTAGCTTTCCCTCGAACAATTGTTCGAGCTGTACCGAGACGCGATCTGAGATTAGCTGAACCTTCGACGGATTATTTACTCCGCGAACTGCTACGAAAGCTTTCTCGAGAGCGAGGACAATTTTGTTGCTGTCAAAATCCGCGCTTGTCCCGTCGCGTTTCTTGATCTTAAGTGTAGATGACATAAATGTCAGTAATAAAAATTAGATACTAGTAGTATATCACAATTCAAATACTAGGGGTAGTGGTATAACCTGTGGATAACCTACTATATGTACTATTTAAATACAAAAAACGCCGGAAATACAGCGTTTTTATTTCGATTGTAAACAGTTATTGAGGCGTGAGTTTTTTTGACACCATCTCCCGCACCTTCGAGCCATCGGCCTTACCTTTTGTTTGTTTTACTACCAGTCCCATGACTTTGCCTATATCTCCGGCGGTTTTTGCGCCGAGAGTTTCGATGGCTTTTTCTATAACCGCAGTTAGCTCTTCGTCCGACATTTGCTTTGGCAAGTATACGCTCATAATCTCTATTTCTTCCTTTGTTTGCGCGATGAGATCTTGCCTGCCACCAGCCTCGAAGTCTTTCAGAGCCTCAGACAGTTGTTTGACCTGACGGCCGACTACGGCTTGAACTTCTTCATCGCTCAGTTCTTTTTGTAATTGGATTTCTTCATTTTTCACTGCGCTTTTTATGAGACGCAATACGGATAACCTTTTGGCATCCCCGGATTTCATCGCGCCTTGAAGTTTATCCTGAATTTCGTTTCGAAGTGGCATATATTACTAGAAAAGTTAATGTGTAAAAATGGTGGACCGCACCGGGCTCGAACCGGTCACCCCCGCGTTGCAAACGCGGTGCTC
>JBBTSL010000172.1:0-4644 GCA_038064745.1 Patescibacteria group bacterium
AAGGTTATCAAAGCCTCTGAAATTGACAACCTTGTGCAGGGTCGACTGAGGCCGCGCAGTATAATTTGGCCGGTTAACAACTATTTTATTTTTAGAGAAGATTCGATGGCGCAATTAATAGATGAGAAATTTTCAATAAACTCAGTGCTCGTTACCAAATCCTTTCCGAACATGCTAAACGTTCAAGTCGAGGAGAAAACCTCCGCCGGAATTTATGACAACGGATCTGGATACTATCTACTGGACGGCGAGGGAAATAAAATCAAATACCTCCGCGGGGTAGGCGCAAATGAATTTTCATTTACAAGCTCCATAGCTTCTACGACTATACTGTCCACTTCGCCTTCGACAACTCCGGCTAGCACGGTCGTCCACCTGCCGGACTACCGGGGGATTGTAGGCGAATTTGGCGACTATCCGATAATTTATGATCAGAGCCCCGGCGCAGCGGAAGAAAGAGAGCTCCTCATAGATCCCAAAATTATGGATGGGCTTATGGCATTTTATAACGCCCTCCGAAGCATTAAAGCCATCCATGCAAATTACTTCACCATCAACGAGGCTGAGACGGGGATAACGGTACTAACAGACAAACCATACAGCGTTAAATTTCAGCCTGACGCCAATATCGAAAATCAAATTTCCAAATTACAAATTTTCCTAAAATACAATAAGCCTGTGGAATATGTCGACCTACGTTTTGGAGACAGGATTTATTGGAAGTAGGGGGTTGCGATCGCTCTACAAATGATCCTCTTGCAAATATATAACATGTCGTATAACATAGATTAAGTAACCTATGTAAAGGCCTGGAAACCTACTAATATGGATAAACCAACTAAATCCCTCATCAAGCACATTCCTGACTTCCTTGACTACTGCGAGGTGGAAAAGGGCTTGTCGCCCGTCTCGTCGCGGAATTATCATAACTTCCTCAAAGTCTTTGAGGGGTGGCTGAATCATACCGGCCAGCCCGACCTGAGGCCCCACGAGCTCACCAGTGAGCATATTTGGAACTACCGCCTCTACCTCTCGCGCAAGCAGGACTCGGCGGGTAACTTTAATAAGAAAACCACCCAGAACTACTACTTGATCGCCCTTCGCAATCTGCTGAATTTCTTTGCCGTCCGCGACATAGCCTCGCTTCCGGCGGAAAAAATAAAATTACCAAAGCTAACTGACAAGGATAAAGCGATAAAATTTCTTCGGTTCGATCAGGTTGAGAAGATGCTATCGATGCCGGACCTAAGTACTTCGGAAGGCAAAAGGGATCGCGCTATTCTGGAGGTCCTCTTCTCGACCGGAATGCGGGTCTCAGAATTAACGTCGCTTAATATACGAATGTTCAATTTAAATGAACTGCTTAAGCAAAAAATAACTGAATTGGAGTTGAATATCTCCGGCAAGGGCGGATCGATACGCGTAATATTTTTTTCCTCACGCGCCCTGAAGTGGCTATCCGGATATTTGGCGACGCGTAAAGATATGCTCCCTCCCCTCTTTATAAACTATAAGAAAGATAAAAATGACAGTGAACACCGCCTGACCTCTCGCTCCATAGAAAGAATGGTGCGTAAATATACTGCCATGGCCGGATTGCCAGTGGAGGCCACGCCACATACTCTTCGCCACAGCTTCGCTACTGATCTGCTTACACATGGAGCAGACTTGCGATCGGTCCAGGAGCTGCTCGGACACAAGAATATAATGACTACTCAGATCTACACCCATGTCACCAATCCTCAGTTAAAAAACGTTCATAAGAAATTTCACAGTGGCGAGTAAAAGTTTAATCAAAAACAAAACCCTGCACCACGCGGGATGCAGGGTTGTTAAGTTATTGATCTCGTGGTTACCTAGTCATATCCTGCCCCTCGCCGGCTGATTCACGAGGTAGGTCTCTTCCGGCCGAGCTCTCGATCATGCAGGCCTTTGACGCAACTTTAAACGAGCTCCAAGCGTTCTTGGTGGCTGTATTGTGCGTTCTGACCACGGAACGATGAGGGTTGTTGTAGGCCTTCCAGGCTGTCTGAACCGCCAAGCGCAGACTCTTTACAGTAGAAGATGGCGTAGATGACGGGACCGACCAAGCCGCATTCAGGGCCAGGGCTCGAGCAGACAGGGCAGCTGATTGCGCGCCGGCATAGGTTGTAAACGCCGAACCAATCGCCGTCTCCCTTACATTCACCGCGGCCGCGACACACTGAGTAACCGCCGCGCTGGTGGCCTTCTTATTTTTGAAGGAATTGATTTTCTCCTGTAATTTATTTTTGGCTTCCTGAAAACGTTCCTCAAGCCTCTTTTCTTTCTCCACGAATCTGTCCTCAGTGGAAGTTTGCGCCAAGACCGGAGCAAAACTTGCTAATGAGGAAAAAATTAAACCGGTTACAAAGATTTTTTTGAGCATAATATTTAGTTATTGATTAAATTATTATATCGACCTTTATATTTAGACTGTATCTATTATATATGAATATCTTTGCTAACACAATGAACTAATAACTACCAGCTATCGCACCATATAAGGCATCGGATCGATCGGTATGCCGTTTTGCCTCACCTCGAAGTGCAGATGCGGACCGGTCACAAACGGTCCGGCGCCAACCGTACCAGGCGTCCCGCCGGAATAGCCGATGATATCTCCCCTGTTCACAAATTGGTCTTCAGAAACACTAACGCTGCTCAGATGTCCATAAACACTCGAAAAATTTCCAGTGTGCACTAATAATATATAACTATAGCATGAGGAGGCGCTACACCTCCTGGCGCGCGCGACATAGCCGGGCGCGGAGGCTTTGATGGGCGTACCATAGCTGGCTCTGATATCAAGCCCACTATGCTCAAAGACTCTACGAAACGGATAGTCCGAATCATGAAATACGGTCGTAATAACACGACTAAGAACCGGCCAATTCATCATGACCGAACCTGACGCGGCAATCTTGTCCTGTTGCTCCAATTTCTTCTGCAATTGCTGTTCGAAGGTGCGCTGCTCAGTTTCAATTACCTGGTATTGATTCTTCAAGCTTGACAGTAGCGTCTTATACCTGGCCTCCGAAGATTTGGTTTGCGAAAGCAGACTCGCCTTCATCGTCTCCTGACCGGTCAGCGATTCTTTTTTTCCTTCAAGCTCATTTTTCAAATTTTGAAATACCACCTGCTTGCTATGCACCTGCTTCTGACGCAGAGCCAGGTCCTCTGACGCCAGCCTCAGCGTCCGCACGGAGCGCCCCAGATCAGAGTTTATATTCTCCAATGATTTCAGATCATTATAAAAATCCGAGAAATTATTATTCGTCAGCTTTATTTCAAGATAATTTTTCTGAGCTCCAGAATACACGCTCTGAATAATCTTCGCGATAAGCTTTTTCTGCCTGTCGATCACCTTCTGCTTATCCCGAATTGAAATATTAAGCGCGTCGATCTCAAGCTGATTTTCTTTAATTTTTTCCTGCGTTAGCTCAATATCGACGCCGATCTGCGAAATACGATTACCAATTATACCAAGCTCATTTTTCAGCAGTTGCCCCTGTGTTTCTTTCTCTACAATATTTTTTCGATATTTACTAATGGTATTTTCAAGCTCCTTAATTTTATCCTTTCGTTTGGCAATCTCCTGATTTAGGACCTTGATCTCATCAGCCGAATCAGCGGCTTTCGCGGTTGAAATAAAAAAAACCGGATTAACAAACCAGCCTATTGAGGCGAAGATTACCAAATAAAAAAAATGCTTTACTTTCATATATTAAGTATAGCATAATATTAACCATTTCAAAAACCGTACTTACAACTTACGGATTGCTGTCTCAATCCTGTTCATGGATTCTAGCCGGCCAAGCGCTTCGGCAATCTCAAATGGTCCGGGAGAGTTCGCCTGACCCGAGAGCGCGACCCGGAGCGGCCAGAGTACACTACCGTTGGAAAAGCCGTTTTTCACCACCCACTCCCCTACTAATTTCTCAAGCTCGGCTTTATTCCATTTTTTTTCGTCGACGGCAGACAGAAATTTATGAAGCTCAGGCAATATTTTCCTAACTTCCTCGACCGAACCCTTCCTCCAGACCAATTGATCGGCGGTATAATCCGGAAGTTTGAAAGCAAATGCCAATGCCCCCGGCAACTCTGCCAAAGTCGTCACGCGTTCCCGCTCAAGAGAAATCATTCTCTCCAATTTTTTCAGATCCACCCCGTCGCCAAACCACGATAGGCTTTTCTCAGCCAGCTCACTCACCGACAATTTCTTTATATATTCTTTGTTGAACCAGTTTAATTTATCAACATTAAATATCGCCCCGGTCTTATTAACTTTCGAAATATTAAATTCCTTAATCAATTCCTGAAGTGAAAAAATTTCGCGCTCATCACCCGGATTCCAGCCGAGAAAGGCGACGAAATTTATCAAAGCTTCCGGTAAATAACCGTTCTTCTGGTATTCGGAAACTGCAACGTCCCCCTGTCTTTTGCTGAGTTTTGATTTATCAGCATTGAGCAACAATGGCAGGTGTGCAAACTCGGGAGCTTTCCAACCAAAACATTTATACAGCTGAATATGTTTCGGCGTACTACTGATCCACTCGTCACCACGAATGACATGCGTAATCTGCATCAGATGATCATCTACAACGACCGCCAAATGATATGTCG
>JBBTSL010000173.1:0-2153 GCA_038064745.1 Patescibacteria group bacterium
TTGGTTACGGTGGTTGATCCGGAGGGTTATGTTTATGCTAGAGTCGGCAACAATGAAATGCGTCTTCCAAATGTTAGCGTGACTTTATACCGCCTCATTCAGGCGACTAATAAATATGAAATGTGGCCCGGCCAAGAATTCAGCCAGGAGAATCCTCAGCAGACAGACATTCGCGGCAGCTACTCCTTCCTCGTACCGGTCGGGAAATATTACCTGACTGCCAGTACGAAAGGATACCTGGCCTACCAAGGCGAACCATTCATCGTGCAGGAGGGATCTGGAATCCACGTGAACATCGAGTTGAAATCGCAATTTGGATGGTTTAAGAATGTTGACTGGAAAACGGCGCTCCTCATCATCGTCACAATATTATTAATTATTAATTTTATTAAAGATAAAAAAAGAAAAATATAATTTAATTTATATGAAATCCAAGATACTTTTGTTCGCAGTCATATCAGTTCTGGTCGCTGGGAATATTTTCTTCGGCTTGCAATATATTTCCGCCCTGAAGACTCTCGACGCGACCAAATTCGCAGCCTCGACCCAGGTTTACAATGAAAAAAATATTCTTTTCCTGAAACTTTTTGTCAAAAGCGTAATTAAGTCAGATACGGAGGTCAACTTCGAAACCAGATTAAAGCTGGAGAATGCCGTCCGCGAATTAAATGATCCGCAAATCCTGGCGGTGTGGCAGAGCTTCGTCGACAGCAAGACAGAGGCAGATGCACAGCAAAATGTCAAAAATTTGCTGGATATACTAGTGGATAAAGTATATATCAGATAACGCTATTTGGTGATACAATGGGGTTAGTCCTAATTTATGGATTTTTTGAGAGATTACAAAAAAGGGGGGAACCATCCGGGGATTCTAGCCATCTGTTCGACGGCAATTGGTTTGTTTTTTGCCGGCTACTTTTTATTACCGGCTTTCGCCTCTCCGCCTACTTCTCCCTTCACGCCCGGTGAGACTCTCAACCCTTCGTGCGCTCCCGGTGACACCAATTGTACTGTCTACAACCCTCTTTCCACTACCATCAACTCCTCGACCAATATAAACATCGGAACTTCAACCCTAAACTTTGGCAACAGCCTGATAATACTCAACGGCAACGCGCAGACACTCACGCTTGCGAGCACGACACTCGGTAGCGCCACCTCGACAAATTTTTTCTCTACCGGTCTCACCTTCACCAGCGCGAGCGGCACCAGTGTCACCTCCACCAACTTATCCGTTTCCGGCGCACTCTCCTTACCAAGCAACTCGGTCCTTGATGCCATGATCTCCTCTGCGTCCTCCTGGAATGCGAAACTATCACAGGCTCTGGCATCAAGCACCTATCTTACGTTTAGCTACCCAGCTCTCGCCACGAGCAGTTTCCTCGCGATCACCGCCTCTACCAGTCTGGCATATTTAAATCTCGACTATCCATCACTCGCCACTTCATCGTTTCTCGGCGTCGGCTATTCTTCTCTAGCCACATCAACTTTCCTAAGTCAAAGTTACACCGCACTCGCCACTTCCACCTTCCTCGCGATCAGCGCTTCCACCAGCCTCGCCTATCTTGGGCTTGATTATCCGGCCTTGGCCACTTCTTCATTCCTCGGCGTTGGTTATCCCGCCTTAGCCACCTCTTCATTCCTTTACATCGGCTTCCAGGCACTAGCTTCTTCAACCTATCTCGCCACCTCTTATCCGGCGCTTGCTACCAGCAGTTTCCTCGGCGTTGGCTATACTGCTCTCGCCTCCTCCACCTTTCTCGCCATTTCAGCGTCCACCACTCTAGCTTACCTTGGACTAGACTATCCTTCCCTCGCCACTTCCACCTTTCTAAATCAGAGTTACACGGCACTCGCGACATCGTCATTCCTCGGAGTTGGTTACCCGTCCCTCGCCACCACAACTTTACGTAGTCTAACCGGCGGCACCCTGACTGGCGGACTAATCTTCACGACCGCTTCCGTCACTTCAGCCACCTCTACCAACCTCGCTATTACTAGTCTTATAGATTGCAATGCTTCCAACGAAGCTCTACAAACAGGCGCGAATGGTCAAGTAAGCTGTGGAACGATCTCAGCGGGTGGTGGCAGCAGTAGCAGGATAAACACATCCACTATAAACTATCTCGCCTACTACCTGACTGCTACCACAG
>JBBTSL010000174.1:0-12985 GCA_038064745.1 Patescibacteria group bacterium
AACTTATTTCGAAATTCGCGCCAAGCTGGCCGATCGGGCAAATTACACTGGTCGATCGCAATATTCTCCGCATCGGAGTTTATGAATTAAAATTTTCGGAAGGTATTCCTCCCAAAGTGGCCATCAACGAGGCCATCGAACTGGCGAAAAGTTTCGGCGGAGCATCTTCAGGAAAATTTGTGAATGGTGTTCTCGGCTCAATGTATAATGAAATCCAAAAGGAAAATCTTACTGCTGAAAAATAAAATATCTATGGACGTAATCGAACTTCCTGAAGTTAAAGAAAAAAAATTCTCCAGCTTCGAGAAACAAATCGGCATCACATTTAAAAATAAAGAGCTCCTGATCAAGGCGTTTATTCACCGTTCCTATCTGAATGAACATCATGATTTCCCGCTCGGCCAAAATGAACGGCTGGAATTTCTCGGCGATGCGGTGCTCGAGCTCGTAGTGACGGAATTTTTGTTTGAGCAATATGGTAATCCGGAAGGCGAACTCACCAATTGGCGCGCTGCGCTCGTAAACGCGAAAACTCTTGCCAGCATCGCGTACGAAATCGGAATGGAGCCTTACCTTTTCCTAAGTCACGGCGAAGCGAAAGACGCCGGCACCAAAGCGCGCGACTACATCATGGCCAACACCATCGAAGCGCTCATCGGCTCTATCTATCTCGACCAAGGATATCCGCTGGCTCAGCAATTTATTACCCGTTGGATAATTATAAAATTGCCGGATATCCTAGAGCAAGGTCTGTATCTCGATGCCAAGAGCCGGTTCCAGGAATCTTCCCAAGAGTTGCTCGGGCTTACTCCGACTTATCGAGTTCTAAATGAAGAAGGTCCTGATCACGATAAGGTTTTCGAAGTAGGGGTTTATCTTGATAAAGATCTGGTCGCGACCGGCAAGGGCAGTAGCAAGCAGGAAGCCCAGACCGACGCCGCGGAGGCGGCTGTGAAAGCTAAGGGCTGGAAAGGGCCGAAAATAAATATAATGAAAAGGCAAACATAAGAACATAAAAACAGGAGAACAAAAGAACAATAAAATGACTAGCCATACGAATTGTTCTCTTGCTCTCATGTTCTAGTGTTCTCTTGACTACGGGACGGTAGCTCAGCTGGTAGAGCAGATCCCTCTTAAGGATAAGGTCCTGGGTTCGATCCCCAGCCGTCCCACAAATAAAATCCCAAATCTCAATCACCAATTCCAATTCTGAATTTTTGGTCATTGGACATTGGGTTTTGGGATTTTAATTTGCCCCTATAGTTCAATGGATAGAATAACAGGCTTCGAACCTGTAGATGGGAGTTCGATCCTCTCTGGGGGCACGACGCTAGGCGTCGTTTAAGTCGCGCTCAGCGCGACACGACGAAAACATCTTCTCTTTCCCCACACCTCAAAGCTTTATGCGTAGGGGTGTGCATAACTTCCGCTTTTTGCTATTTCAATTATTTAGAAATACTATATAATAACAATATCAAAGGAAAAAATTTTACGACAATGCTTGTCTTGTAAAATTTTCTTCCAAATTTGATATAATCTTCTCGCGCTAGCGAGTAAAAAGAGAGGGAACTATATGGCAAAGAAAAAAAAGGCCGCGCCAAAAAAGCGCAAAGCCGCCAAGAAGAGAAAACCGGCCAAGAAACGCCGCAAATAGCTCATCGAAGAACCCTGCGCCCTACGTGGCGTGGGGTTTTTTAATCCAAATCAATTTTCGAATACTTCAACGTTTTACCTTTTGGAAATACTTCAACTTCTCCATAAACCCCATCATACCCCGGCACTACCTTCACCATCCCCTTTCTCATATTTTCGATGCCAAACGCAATATTTTCATCGCTTACCGCCGCCCTAATCTCAGCAATATTGGCATGAAGCAGAATTCCAAATTCATTTCCGAATTTTCGCAGCATCATTCGATACTCATTTTCGACCTTCTTGCTCGTAGCGCCGACATCGAAACATTCGGCGATTATTTCGCGCAAAGGAACAATATATTTGTGCGGTACGAAATTATCTGAAATTTGATCCTCCTCTTTGTCTGCAAGATCTTCAACGCGATGTAATACGCCGATTGTCAGTTTTTTCTCACAGGCCGTACAAATTCCATTTGCCTCTTTTGTTTCGCTCGGACTCATACATACCTTGCAATCACTATGCCCATCATAATAATATGTCCCCTCCCCAGGATAAAATTCAATCGTATATAGAAACTTATTTTTATCGCCGGATTTAATAATCTCCCACATTTTATCGTAGCTTTCTTCACCTTCAAAATTCAGAACGTTTGCCTCGCGGCCAAGCTTCTCCAGACTATGGGCATCAGAATTTGAGATGAGCGCAATCTTGTCGAGCTGACTGACGCGACGATTCATCGACGGATCGCTCGATAAGCCGGTCTCGATCGCGAAAATATTCGACGTTAACTCTTCAAAACATTCCTCAAGCGAATCGTATCCGGACTTTGAACCAAATACTGCAAACCAAGGCGTCCAGGCGTGAGCTGGAATCACCACCATCCGTTTGTCTATTTGCTGGCACAACTCAACGATTTTCTTTCCAGACAGACCCATTATCGGGCGTCCGTCGGAACCTAAATTAACCCCTAATGCTTCGAGCGCCGTGATAAAAGCGCCGGCAGATTTAATACTGGGAGCAAAAACCAAAATATGAAGACGGCGGACCTTGCCGCCATGTTTATAAACGCATGAAATTTCGGTGCCGATGACAAATTTCGTCGGACTTAATTTATCTTTGAGTTTTAGAAGTCCACTACCATCTTCCTCGAGCAATTCTTGAATATCTTTGAACCAAGCCGGATGGGTGAAGTCACCAGTTGAAACAATATCAATCCCTTTTTCGACGCAGGCCTTAGCAATATTCGGCAAATCCAACTGATTCGAGCAGGCGCGCGAATACTTGGAATGAATATGCAGATCGACGGTGCGCTCCCTCATAGACAGGCTTCTTGCACTGCTCTAGCCACTGCCTTTGCCACCTCTCGGTCAAGCGGACTTGGTAAAATATTTGTTGAAGTCGGATTTGAAATTAGACCTGAGAGCGCCTTCGCCGCCGCCAGCTTCATCTTCGTGGTCACATTACGAATCCGACCATCGAGCAGGCCGCGAAATATCCCCGGAAATACCAGGACATTGTTGACCTGGTTTGGGTAGTCACTCCGCCCGGTCGCCACCACCAAGGCGCCGGCCGCGAGAGCGATGTCCGGCATCACCTCCGGCACTGGATTGGCCATTGCAAAAATTATTGATTTTGAATTCATACTCTTAATCATTTCCGCCGTAACCAAATTGGGCCGGCTGACGCCGATAAATACATCCGCGCCAACCATTGCTTCCGTTAGGCCGCCAGTTCGTTTCCCGTGATTCGTCTTTTTGGCCAGACCATTCTTCTCCTTATCCATTCCTGCCCGGCCATCGAAGATAATGCCCTTCGAATCGAGTACGATTAAATTTTTTGCGCCTGCCTCCACCAGCAAATTCGTTAAGGCCGTACCGGCAGCGCCGGCGCCGTTCACAACGATTGATATTTCAGATAATTTTTTATCCGCAACCTTCAATGCATTAATCAGACCGGCAAGGACAATAATCGCCGTACCATGCTGATCATCGTGAAAAACCGGAATATCAAGTAATTCAGCGAGTCTTCTCTCAATTTCAAAACAACGCGGCGCCGAAATATCCTCAAGATTGATTCCACCAAATATCGGAGAAATGTTTACAATCGTTTTAATTATTTCCTCGGTATCTTGCGTCGCGAGCGCGATCGGGAAGGCATCAACCCCGGCAAATTCCTTGAACAACGCGCACTTCCCCTCCATCACCGGAAGGCTGGCCAAGGGGCCGATATTTCCTAGTCCAAGCACGGCGCTGCCGTCCGTCACGACTGCGACCATATTGCTCTTTCGGGTGAGTTCGTAGACCTGACCCATGTCCGCAACGATCGCTTCACAGGCCTTCGCGACGCCTGGCGTATATGCCAGGCTTAGATCTTCGCGCGTTTCTATTTTTGCGCGGCTGATTATCTCAATTTTTCCTCTCAATTTGCGGTGATATTCAACTGGATCCATAGCGTAAGAATTTAGAATATAGGATTTAGGATATAGGATTATTGAACAAAACGTGCCCACTCTTCCGGAACATCCAAATTTAACTCAACCTCTTCATCTTCAGTTGCTTTCTTAAATTTCAGGGAAGTTGCCATCAGGAATAGCTGCTTGCCAATATCTTCACCACCATATTTCACGTCCCCAACAATCGGACAGCCGATAGCCGCCAGCTGCGCCCGAATTTGATGCGACCGGCCCGTCCCAAGTTTAATTTTTAAAAGTGAGTATTTCCCATTACTTTTTACGACCTCATAAAATAATTCCGCACGTAAGCCATTTGGCAAACCCACCCCTACCCCGCCCAAGCGGGGACTTTCGACGGACACCTTATTAATTGACTCGTCCTTGGTGATATAATGAATCAACGTATCCTTATCCTTCTTTGGCTTTCCAACTACCAACGCGTGATAAACCTTTTCAACTTCATGCTCCCGAAATTGTTCGGAAAGCCTAGATGCGCCTTTGCTGGTTTTTGCAAACAAAATAATCCCCGAAACTGGCCGGTCGAGCCGGTGAATGAGTCCGAGATAAACATTGCCCGGTTTATGATATTTGTTCTTCAGATAATATTTAACCTGGTCGAGCAGCGACGGATCGCCGGTCTTATCTTCTTGTACCAAAATGCAGGCCGGTTTGTAAACCGCGGTCAGATGATTGTCCTCATATAAAATTTTTAATTCCATAGACATTGTGCTAATGAAGTGGCAGAGAACTCCAAAAAATTTGATGCCCGGGGGGTGTTCTCCCGGGCAAAATCTTTGGCGACCATAGCGATTGACCTTATCTCCTATTAGGCAAATAACACTTGCCAAAGCAATCGCCGGAACATGGACAGGGATTACTCGATTTCAATTGAAACAGACTTACGGGCACGCACTGCCTACACTTTGAGCAGTGGTAACCCCCGCACCCCGCGCACCCACAGCTGGTAGTGACACGACTGTCATTCTTCCAATTGCACTTCCAACAAACGAAGATTGACCATTGAAGACAGCACGTCGAGCACCGAACGATGGTATACGCATACTGGCGACTTACTATCCGTTTCGTCTCTTCATGGCACTTCTCGCAGACCATGCACAGATTCATTTTTTGTCCCTCCTTGATTAGGAGTTTAACACTACTACTCCGATTGTCAAGCCTACCTGCCGCAAGGCTAGGCGCTCCAACGCGCAAAAATTCCCGCCGGCAGAAGACGCTCGGAAGCGTTTTCAGCAATGGTCAATTCACCAACTTCAATCATTCCACCAAATCTTTTTTCTAAATCCAAAAGATTATTTTTATAAGACAAAGCGGAATAGCCGGCCGCGTAACCATTAATCAGAAAAAAAAGCGGCTTTTCCGTCAAAATCTTCTTGCACGATTCGATAAACGGCAGAAAATCCTTCTCAATCTTCCATGATTCACCCTTGGGCCCGTGACCGAAAGATGGCGGATCCATAATTATCCCGTCGTAAAAATTTCCACGCTTAATTTCTCGTTGGACAAATTTTGTGGCGTCATCCAATATCCAACGAATAGGCTTGCCGGTGAGCCCACTCAATTCCGCGTTGTCTCTCGCCCAGCCGATCGCCACCTTCGAGCCGTCAACGTGACAGACTTCCGCCCCCGCCTGCGCCGCTGCGAGACTAGCCCCTCCTGTATAACCAAATAAATTCAGCACCTTCACCGGACCTTGGACCTTCTGACGTATCCATTCCCAATTACTTAATTGTTCAGGAAATAAACCGGTGTGTTTGAAGGCGGAAAGCTTAATCCACATTTTCAAGCCACCAAAATCCACTTGCCAACGGTCAGGAATATTTCCTCTTGTGCTCCATTTCGCATCTTCACTAACACGGCTAAAAAAGGCGTTCGCTTTTTGCCACTCGACATCTGCCAAATTTTTCGGCCAAAGCGCCTGAGGATCAGGACGTGAAATTAAAAATTTACCATAGCGCTCCAGCTTTTCACCTTCCCCGCTGTCGATGAGCTCATAGCCGTCATCAGCAGTTGTTTTTGAAATTAAATATTCTGTCATATCAACTCTTTTCACCGGTATAAACTATATCCTCCTCCGAAATTCGGCGCATCCCCTCACCGCTCTTTTTTTCTTCGTAAATATGAGCGATGAGGCCGGGAACACGACCGACCAGGAAAAATCCTTTGGCAATCTCAGCATCAAACCCCATGTCCAGAATTATCGCCGCCATCGCGCCGTCTATATTGAGTGGAATTTCTTTTTTTGCGCCCTCGTTTAGTTTCTCTGTTACCTCCATGGCCAGGGTGCAATATTTACCAAAAAATCCAGTTTCTTTAGCCATCGCAAAAAGAACATCTGTGCGATTGTCATGAGAGAGAACCCTGTGTCCAAATCCAGGAAGGCGGATCTTTTGATCCTTCATTATCTTCAAAATTACTGGAATATTCTGACCTAAATTTTCAGTAAAAAATCTTGCGGACGCCTCTACCGCTCCCCCATGTAATTCACCCAGGGTCGCCACTCCCGCCGCGAGAGCCGTATGCATCGAATTACCTGTCGAGGCGACTGTCCTGACCACCGTCGCCGACGGCGCGCCAACTCCATGATCAATACAAGCGACAAAGAGCGCGTCAAACATCTGCGCCTCTTTGGCGGTGGGGAGCTTCCCCTTCCAAAGCAGGAATATTACCTCGGCAAAGCTTCGGTTCTTTATCAGATCCTCAAGCGGATAACCGCGAATTATTTCCTTGCCGTTTGTGATAGTACTGAGGGCTGTCTTCCAAATCATATAATTTTATTAAGCATAAGGTTTAACTAAGTCTACCAAATTTTCATAAGTCTCCGCAATCATCACACCGACACCTCGCAATGCCTCCTCCTTCTCAGCCGCGCCCTGCCCACGGCCGACAATCGCTCCGGCGTGTCCAATATTCATGCCCTCCGGAAAAAGATTAGCGAATTTTCCACCAATAAAAATTGCGAGCAGTTTCGTGAATTCTTTTCGCTTGATCGCATCAACTATCTCAAATTCATAGCCTCCGCCATGTTCACCAAAAATAACTACCGCTTTGGTCTGATCGTCCTTTTCAAACAAACGCAGGAGGTCAGCGTAGGTCGTACCCATCAGCAGGTCGCCACCAACATGGACCGCTGCGCTCTGGCCAAGGCCGGCTTTCCGAACCTGCCAGGAAAGCTCATTGGTCATGCCGCCGGAACGGGAAATTATTCCGATGCTCCCGGGTTGAAAAATTTCCTCGACCAAGGTCCCGCCCACGACACCGATCCTGCCGATGCCGGGCGCGATGAAACCCAGCGAACTTGGCCCGACAATCATGATGTTTTTTTCCTTAGCCGCGGCGAGAAAATATGCCGTGTCTTTAATTGGCACCCTTTCTGCCATGATATTAATAAGTTTAATGTCGTTGTCTATGGCTTCGAGAACGGCGCCCTTTACTGCAAACGGCGGAACATAAATTGCGGAAGTATTTATTTCGGGAAATTTCTGTCTTGCCTCATTTATCGAATTGAAAATCGGCTTACCTTCCGCGTCCTGCCCGCCTTTTTTCGGCGTAACGCCACAAACAACATCTGTATGATAATCCAACATCGCGCGCGCAGCTTTCGCGCCTTCCTTGCCTGTCATTCCCTGTACCACGACTTTGGTTTTATCTGAAAGTAAAATCGACATATTATTTATTTATCATTTCTACCAGCACCTCTGCCGTCTCGCTCATCGAAACTTCCTTGCCGAACAACTTCATATTCAAACCGTTACGAGCTGCGCAGTCTCTCATCAATTTCATTCCCTCATCCTCAAATGGCCCCGCGCGCCTGACCACGATCGGAAAATTCGGTTTTAATTCATCCAACGCGTCAACAATTCCCTGAAATGTTTCCGCAACATTCGTAAAATTAGCCACTCCGCCTGCGATCCAAAGGCCGCGAAGCCCCGGCTTCGACAGAACAATCTTCGCCAGCTGATAAACCTTTTCGCGGGGTGGATTCCCGGAATACTCAGTATAATTTGCCGGTCTGCCGCCGGCTTTGTTCAGCGCGTCCATATTTGCAATACTGGCTCCGCCGCCTGAAAATAATATCGCCACGTCACCATCCATCTCAATATATTTCCCGGCCGTACCGCGATAATAATTTTCACCTTCGTCAATTTTCCTAACGGCTAACTCGCGTTCCGTCGGCAGTCGCCCCATCATCGTGCGCGGTTCGAAATCTTTCCATTCCTCGTGGCGATAGAAGGCATCATCATCCAGAGCGACTTTGGCGTCGGCCGCTACGAATCTACCGTCCTCAGTTCTGGCCAACGGATTGATCTCTACCACCCGCGCGTCTTCGGACAAAAAACAATTCCACAGCTCCTGCGAAAATGGCACGTCTGCATTAATTTTTTCATTTCTGACATCCAGCCAAAACTTTTTGATCTTATTCTCCGGCACATCCTCGATATCCATCCCACCCGACTCCGAATAAATTAACACTGGCTGCTTCTTATTCGTATCGTATGTAATTGAAAGATAATTTTCTTTTTTTATTTGCAGCTTCTCCTCGATCAAGACCGATGCCACATATTGACCGCGTATCTTGGTATCAAAGAGCCCCTGCACAGCATCAATAGTTTCCGCCTCATTCTTACAAAAAAATATGCCGTTGTTTTTACCACGTTTCCCCGAGAGAATCTGCGCCTTCACTATCACGTCCGTCATACCAAGGTTTGCATACGCCTTCCCAATGTCCTCGCCACGCCGAACCACGACCCCCTTCGGAGTTGCTATTCCATATTTCTGAAAGATTTTTTTTCCTTCCCATTCGTATAAGTTCATACAAATTGTCATCCTGACGACGCAGGAAGGATCTCTGGCTCACCAACGGTTGGCCAATGTGCCAGAGATTCTTTGCTTCGCTCAGAATGACAGTTAACTACTTTTTAAAATCCATCCGAAAGCCAGCGCTGCGTTTCTCGAAGCCCAGCTTCTCATACCAACCAAATAATTCCGGGTGGCTACAGGTAAAAATAAATTTATAGCAATTGTTCTTTTTGGCTTCAGCGACCGCCTCGGTAACCAACTTCTCTCCCACACCCTTGCCGCGGCTTTTCTCGCTGACAAACAAATCTTCCATAAACCCAAACGGCTCTTCGTGCAATTCATTAAACAAAACATAGAGCCTCACCCGGCCGATCTCTTCACCATTATCCATAACCGTAATTTTAACGGCACGACTGTCTTTTATCTTCTTTTTTCTAATATTCATACAAGATTTTTCTTTAAAATGGCCGCTAATTTTTCCGGGCTTAGCCCTCCATCGGCTGCTCCATAATCAAGTGACTTAACCTTTGCATCCTTCACGTTTTGCTTATCAAATTCAAATAATCCTAAATTATTTTCTTTATAAATTTGTTTTTGCTTCTCGGTTAATTTATGATTATTGTGAATCACCAGGTTAATTTTGCGAGGAAGATACTTCTCCAGCTGCGAAACCATTTCACTCAACTTCTCCGGACCTGTTTCGCCGTCCAGTCGATAAGCTCCACCGGCCACATAAATTATTCTAGCCTTGCCGTTATTTTTAATTGCCTCCTTTATACCGGACGGCAAAAGCGTCGCAATAAGGCTGGTGTACGGGCTGCCTGGACTAAACACTATATAATCCGCTTTTTTAAGCGCCTTTATTGCTCCCGGATATGCCCTACAAGCCGGCTCAAGCCAGACCTTTTTTATTTTCAGCCCGCGATTATAGGCCGGCTTATCGATGAATGCCTCAGTCTTTATAATATCGCCATTTTCAAGCTCCGCAACCAAGTCAACACTTTCAAGCGTAACCGGATAAACTTTACCTTGAGATTCAACACTCTGTGACAGCGCCTCCAGCGCAGACAAAAAACTGCCGCTATACTGACTCATCAATGTCAAAAATAAATTTCCTAAATTATGGCTGTCTAATTTTCCGACATCATGAAATCTCGGTTTGTAAAAAATCTGCCTGAGCATTTTGTAATCGTACTTTGATAATGACAAAACGGCGCGCATAATATCTCCCGGCGGCAATGTATCAAACTCCTTTCTAAGCTTCCCGGACGATCCACCTGAGTCACTCATGGAAATAACGGCCGAAACCTCAAGCTCAGGATATTTTTTTAATCCTTCGAGACAAATAGCGGAACCATTACCGCCGCCAATTACTACTATTCGTTTTTTGGGCATACTACTCTACTGTTACCGATTTAGCCAAATTTCTCGGACGATCGACATCTCGTCCAAGTTCTACCGCCATATGATAGGCAAACAATTGCAACGCAATCGTCGAGAGGAGAGGCTCAAGCAGCTCCATCGTCTCCGGAATATAAATAACATCCTCGCCAAGGCTACGCGCGCTTTCATCTCCCTCAGTCGCGACAACGACAATCGGCGCTTTACGGACGCGCACCTCCTCGATATTGCTCCTCATCTTATCATAAGACTGGTTTTTTGTAAGAATCGCGACCACCGGGAATTCCGGCGACATAAGCGCTATCGCGCCATGCTTCATCTCCCCGCCGGGATAAGCCTCACTGTGAATATAAGTGATCTCTTTCAGCTTCAGTGAGCCCTCGAGCGCGACCGGATACTCTGCCCCTCTGCCGATATAAAGAAAATTTTTATAATTTGAATATTTTTTCGCAATTTTTTTAATCTGTTCGCTTTGATCCAAAATCAATTTCATTTTCCCAGGAATTTCTAGGAGTGCCTTCACCAGCCTCTCTCCGGTCGCGACCGACACGCGCCTCTGGCGGCCAAACTGAAGCGCGTACATAATCAAAACCGCCGCCATGTTGGTGTAAGCTTTGGTAGAGGCCACCGCCAGCTCCGGCCCGGCATGAATATAGGTGCCTCCACCGCATTCGCGCGCGATGCTTGAGCCGACCACATTTACAATTCCCCGGACGATCGCGCCTTTCCGCTTCGCCTCACGGAGCGCCGCCAAAGTATCGGCAGTTTCGCCCGATTGCGAAACACCAAATACAAGCGTATCCGGCCCGACGATCGGATCGCTATATCGAAACTCACTCGCGATTTCCACATTCGTCGGTATCCCGGCCAATCTCTCGAAGGCGGACTTGCCGACCAAGGCCGCGTGAGAAGCGGTGCCACAGCCAAGCAAAATTATCCGTTTCACTTTCTGCATCTCCTCCTCTGTCATATTGAGACCGCCAAGGTGCGCCGTACCATCGGCCTCTACCAGCCTGCCCCGGAGGGCATCCTGCAATACAGCCGGCTGATCAAAAATTTCTTTCAACATAAAGTGCGGCCAACCGCCAAGCTCGGCCTCGGACTCGTTCCAGTCAACATGCTTACTCGCCTTGTTTACCAATTCATCCCGCAGGTTATAAAGTTTCATTCCTTGCTCGGTAATTTCAGCTACCTCGCCGTCATCAAGGAAAACAACCTGCTGAGTATAGGCGAGCATCGGCGAAGTGTCGGAGGCGATAAAATATTCGCCTTCTCCAATACCAACTGCAAGCGGACTGCCGAGCCTCGCGGCCACCATTTTGCCAGGTTCATCGCTATGCATCACCACGACGCCATAAGTACCACGGACTTTTTTTAATGCGTCTTGTAGGGCGGCGCGCAAATCGCCATGATAATTTTCCTCAATTAAGTGAACTAAAACTTCCGTATCGGTCTCAGAAGTGAACGTATGTTTTTTCAAATCATTTCGGAGTTCACGATAGTTCTCGATAATGCCATTATGAACAATCACAATTTTTCCGGTGCAATCGCTGTGGGGATGAGCGTTCTGTTCGGTGACGCCGCCGTGAGTTGCCCACCGCGTATGAGCAATACCAACTGAACCTTGCAGCGGCATTTGCTTTGTTTTTTCGGTTAAATTGGAAACTTTCCCAACCGAACGGACACGCGTAATAATACCGCTATTTTGAATAGCGATGCCGGCCGAATCATAGCCTCGGTACTCAAGGCGCGTCAGGCCCCGAAGTAAAATCGGCAGGGCTTCCTTTTTTCCAATGTATCCGACTATCCCGCACATAAACCAAGTTATCAAGTTGAAAGTTATAAAGTTATCAAGTCGACTGAGATTTCCGCTTGTTTGCCTCGTCTAACTCCTCTAAAGTATTTATCCCAAACCATTCGTCGGGATTATTTAATTTTACTATTTGATAACGTTCTTTACTATCTCGAGCCATTGTTAATGCCATGGGCATGGCAAGTTCCTGAAGTCTTGGCAAAAGAGGCATAACTGGAAAAATTTTCTCAAACCAGTTCCTATCCAAAACAAATGTCCCAGTGCTAATTTCCTTAATCTTTTTTTGTTCTTCGGTTAAATTTTCCTTTTCAACAATTTCTACACCGCCGTCCGAAGTTCTCACGATCCTCCCAAGTCCCTCCGGGGACCGCTCCGCCGTCAGAAGGCTCAAAACGGCTTTTGACTCAATATGCTTCTCGATTAAATATTCCAAAGTTTCCACTTCGTAAAACGCGCTATCGTCTCCGCCCATCACCAAAACTTGCTCAATATTTTTTGGCAAAGCAATCATGCCGGTAAATGCCGCATGAGCCGTACCCTTTTGTTCAGACTGAACCGCATAAGAAACTCGTTTGCCAAAATGCGCCATTATTTTCTCCTTTTCAAATCCGACCACGAGACAGATCTGCTCCGGCTTAAACCCCATCTTCTCCAAGGTTTTAACCGTAAAATCAACCATCGGCCTACCGCCGATCTCACGCATCACCTTCGGCATATCCACCGACTTCAGGCGCGTTCCCAGGCCGGCGGCGAGCACTACCGCTCCTATTTTTTCTATATTAAACATAGGCTTATTTTGCCCTAATTATAGCCCATAAATAAAAAAACTGCAATCCTATTAATTGCAGCAACATGCGCGATTTTTT
>JBBTSL010000175.1:0-1047 GCA_038064745.1 Patescibacteria group bacterium
AGACGGCGCTCGTAAGCGCCAAGGCTGAGCTCGAGACTCTCCGAGCCGAGCACCAGAAGGAGTTCCAGTCTCAACTCACGAGAAGTGCCGAGCTCGTCCAGACCTACAACGAACGTCTCAACGAGCTTATCAAAGCCAATACTCAACTCCACGCCGATCTGAACATTGGGCGAGACAGTGCGTTCAAACTCATCGCGCTCAACCAAAAGTACAAGGATCTCACTGCCAAAGTCCTCGAAGGAATTCAGACCCTCAATCGCATAGAGGCGCCGAAGCTGACCGATTCCTGTACTGAAATCCGGCGATGGAATGAGGTGATCTTTGCCATCAATGGCATCGTCAGCTAGCTAACAAACAACACACTGCAATGCAGAATCACGCGCTCACCAGCTAACATCGGTGGGCGTTCTATTTTATTTAGAAATCGCCATGTCAAAATCAATCAGATAAATCCGTGGTTTTCTGTCAAAATCCACATTACCATCAGCATCCCGAAAAAATCTAAGACAAAAATTAGCACTATGCATGTGGCCGTGCTCAATGCGCTCTCTATGTACTATTGTTCTTATTTTATGGACGTCATCTTTTAACGCAGCGCTAAATTTACCACCCATTTTTTTCCAAGCGTCTAAACTCAAATCAAGCACGCCGCTGTAAACATCAACCAACCCTTTCTTATTCAGGTGATAAGATTGAATCGGTTCAATCGGCACATAATCAAAACCTTCATTTTGCCACATAGGATAATCTTCATAAAGCTTCTGCCATGCCAGAAATGCATCCGGCTTTAAATGTCTTATTATTGTTTTATCCTTTAGCTGGCCGCCAAGTATGGTCGTTTCCGAGCCGGTTTTATTAAATTTTTCTCTCTGAAATGAACTATTCGAAATTTTATTATCATACAGTGGCGGGTCGACCAGCTTATTCCCCAATTTTTTTCTGGCCAACTCAAGCAATTTTTCCTGATAGGCATCCGGGGCACACCAGATTGCCGTCACGTAGGCCCTTTGCACGGCTAAATCATCACTTTCAAGCCCAGTCTGAATT
>JBBTSL010000176.1:0-1212 GCA_038064745.1 Patescibacteria group bacterium
TCTAATGCCAAGCTTAACTCGGCCGGGGGCGAACACCCCCGGCCGTTGCATTTTTATAAATTTGACGGTTTCGGCCAACCAGGTACAATAACTTAATAATCACCAGAGGCGCTCTTTCCACAATTTCACACTCACGTCGCAGAGGTAAGTCATGCTTAACATCAGATGGTCGTTCGTCATTTTTTGCCTAACCCTCCCAACCGCTCTTCCCAACCTTTGCTGCGCCAATCAGCGTAGCGCAGCCGTAAGCGCGCCTCCCACCGCCCCAGCGCCAAGCGCGCCACCAGTCGCCAGTCGCGCTGACAGCCCCGATGCCGGGCGCAAATTGAGTACCAATGCACCGGACAATCCAATGGATGACAGCCGCGTCAGAGGCGTAATTCGGCAACTCCATACGAGACTAATCCTCGCGTTTGGAGGTTGGCTGGCCGAGAAGGCCAACGACAGAGAGGCTCGTGAAGTGATCGACTACCTTAGCGCGAATCTTTACAGCGTAATAAATATCGGGTCCGATATTTACACTAGTGAAAACACTGACAGAGAACACCCTGTCGCGCTCTTCATTTTCGAAGGCAACATGTTGACGGAGACCCCGGGTCTCGATCAATTCCTCAGCGACAAATCAGCCGCCTCGGCGTGGGTATTGGATACGCGTCCAGTACCAATGATCGTATTCGGTACCGATGGGAAATCAAGATTCATGATCGCGCTGATGATCCTCCATGAGGGTATGCACATCATGCGTATGAATTCTAGACCGGCAGGCTCGCCTTACGATACAGAGGCGGATGTGACGCGAGATGAGGTCCGCGTCTACGAATTTGAGATGCGGCTCTTCGACAAGCTTGGCGGGAAAAGGTACGCCGCAATGGTTAACAAACAGGTAACCCTGCTGAAAAAGAATCCGAAAAGCCTCGACAAACTGAAAACGCAATTACCACAAGACGAATTGCAGAAGATGTACGGTGAACAGAACACCGAGCTCGCCTCCATCTTTGACAGCCGGGGCGCGAATGTCGCTCAAATGCTTTGGATCACTTTTTACTTGGAGACAAGATTCAGGTTCATCGATAGTCGCGTCCCTAATAAGGAAGCGGCAGCCGAACTCAAGGCTAATGTCTATGACAATCTAGTCCACATCCTCAATAAGGAATAAGGGCATAAGGTACATAAGCGGGTACCTAAAATATCGTTTTTTTGTTAAACTTAAGC
>JBBTSL010000177.1:0-757 GCA_038064745.1 Patescibacteria group bacterium
AACATGAAAATTATAAAGGCGGCCAGACTAATGAATACAACTGTTCCGTTTTTTTCCATGAAATGAGAAAAAGAAATCAGAACGCGCGTGGTAAATGGCAGATTGACGCGCAGGCCCTCAAATAACGGAATAATTTTCGGTAACACAATAAATGAAAGGACCGAGCCCAAAATAAAAGCGGCTGATAAGACTACGATCGGATATAGCATCGCGCCTTTTATTTTCAGGTAGAGCTCTCTCTCCTTCTCCAGCTGTAACGCCAGATTCTCGAGGCTTTTGTCGAGAGTGCCAGACGATTCGCCTGCAAATATCGAACTTACGAAAACCGTATTGAAAACACGCGGATAGCGCGCGAAAGATGATGACAGGGTATTGCCGGACTGAACGGACTTTAACACGCCAGCTAAGATCTTTTTGAGTTTTCCAGATGACGAATCGGAAATTATTTCAAGCGACTCGGTCAGTGACATTCCGGCCTTCTGCATAATCGCGAGATGCTTCGCGAAGATTGCCTTAGTCTCCAAATTTATCGCGCCGATGTTTATTTCTAAATTTAAATAAGAGTCCCCGGGCCTTTTTTCAGGCATATATTTATAAATAATTAAACGGCAACGCGCAAAATTTCCTGGATGGTGGTAACGCCGCTGAACACCTTCTCAACCCCATCCTCGATCATGAGCCGCATCCCCTCTCGCCTGGCCAGGGCGACCAATTCATCGCTTGATGATCGTTTCACTATCATGGCTTTTACGCTCTC
>JBBTSL010000177.1:767-6333 GCA_038064745.1 Patescibacteria group bacterium
GCTCATCTCAAGCACTTCAAATATTCCGATACGGCCTTCATAGCCGGTGTTGCCGCAAACCTTGCAACCCTGCCCCTTATAGAATCTTACCTTATCAAGGTCGGCGCATTCCTTTTTGGCGCAATATTCTGTAATGTGCGTGTTGCCATTAACCAGAATTTTTTCTTCCTCCGATAAATTGTAGGAAATTCGGCATTTGGCGCAAATTTTCCTGACCAGTCGCTGCGCAATAACTAAATTTACCGTTGAGGCCACGAGAAACGGCTCTATCTTCATATCAAGCAGGCGCGGCAAGGTCGTCGCGGCATCATTGGTATGCAGAGTTGATAGTACGAGATGGCCGGTAAGAGCGGAGTTGATGGCGATGCTGGCGGTCTCCTCGTCGCGAATTTCCCCCACCATGATGATGTCAGGGTCCTGTCGGACGATCGCGCGCAGCCCCAACGCGAAGGTAAGGTTTGTCTTGGTGTCCACCTGAATCTGACTGATGCCCTCGATATCATACTCGACCGGATCTTCGATGGTGGCAATGTTCACATCCCGCTTATTCAAAATCTTCATGACTGCGTACAGGGTGGTGGTCTTACCGGAGCCGGTTGGCCCGGTCACCAGTATCATCCCGTGCGGATTTTTTATGGCGAGCTTAACCTTCTCCAGATTTTCGGCGGAAAATCCGATGTCGGTCAGACTGAATTGACGCCCGGTCGAGGACAGTAGACGCATGACCATGTTCTCGCCATAGTTTACCGGAACGACCGACACGCGAATATCGAAAGTGTCATTGCCGACGGTGTATCGTAATTTGCCGTCGAGCGCCGTATGATGCTGGTCGGTCGGGATTTTGGATAAAATTTTCAGGCGAGTTATGATGAAATCCGGCAAATTTTTGGTCTTGTCTTTCTGCTTCTGGATTTCGAGGATGTCATGCATTACGCCGTCGATACGAAACCTGATGACTACTTTGCTTTCATATGGTTCAATATGAATATCAGATGCCCGATTCTTGTAGCCATACTCCAGAAAGATGTCGACTAGCTTCACAGATATTTCATCCCTTTCCTCGATTGATATGTTTGAACCTAGAAATTTCTCGTATAGACTGTCGAATGTCTTTTTGAAACCCGGACCGTAGACATACAACGCGATCGCGAGATCTTCATCGGTTATATAGAAAGGAATTACCGGAAAGCCGGATCTCTTTTCGATCGCCTTCCTGACTTCCAGATCCTTCGGGTCGGTCATGCCAAGTTTTATGCCATCCGCTGTCTTCGCGAAAGCAATGACTCCGCGCGCTCTCGCCATCGCCTCAGGCACCAGATCGACCATAGTCTCGTCGAGCTTCTCTTGCCCAAGGTCAACATACATTACGTCATAGTATTCAGCGATTGCTTGGCCCAGGAGCTGCTTGCTGATGATATTTTCAGACAATAAATAATCTACCAGCGAGCCTCTTGTTTTAACGAGGGCATTCTCCGCTTTCTCCAGGTCCTCATTTGAAACGTAGGTTTCCTTCAGGAGGATTTCCTTGATGGTGCTATTGTTTAATTTCGACATAAATATTAAACTATCGCTAACATAGGCATATGATACCATATCAAGAGTGAGCGGACAATAAGAAGTTACCGTTACATTGTCCAGTATATATGGTATACTAAGCCAAGTTTATACAGTGCGAATATTAATGTATGAAAAAAAATTTATTAACAAAAGAAATGCAGATATTTATCGATTCACTGGGTGATGGAGTGGCTGTAGTAAATAAAGGCGGGACGATCATCATGTCCAATCACGCGCTGGTAGACATGCTCGGCTATCAAGACAAAGATAGTGTGGAGGGTCACCCGATTCTCAAGCTTTTGGGCGCGATTGATGAGCGAGGGCAGGTTATCGACAAGAAAAACGCCGCTTTTGTCCGCACCATCCGATATCGCAAACAAATCAGCAATGAAAAAAGGCAGTTCATCAAGCAAAGCGGGGCGCGTTTCTGGGCAAGCATCACTACCTCGCCGATGATCAGAGATCAGAAGGTAATCGCGGCGGTAGTCATGATTCGCGATATATCAGAAGAGAGGCAGCAAGAAGCGTATTACAAGGATTTCACGCATACCGCGAGTCATAACCTTCGCAGTCCCCTTGGCAATTTGCTTTGGACCACGGAGTACCTTCTGACGCAGAAGCCTGGCCCGCTAAATGTCAAGCAGGCGGAATTTATATCAGATATTTATGAGAGTCTGCAGGCCATGAATCGCATGGTGAATAACCTGCTCAGCATTTCACGGCTGGAGAACAAAAAGGTGCATCCGAATCTGCAGAAAGTTTCGGTCGAGCTGACGGTCCACAGTGTTATCAAAGACCTTGCAAATTATGCGAGAGTCCAGCAGGTTGAAATCGAGATTAAAAATGAAGATAAATTTGAACATTTGGTGAAGTTTGATCAGGATCATCTGCATTATATTCTGCAGAACATTCTCGAAAACGCGATCAGATATTCCTCTCAAAACAAAAAAATAATTCTGGAAATTCGGGCCGACAAGAATGATACAATTTTCTCATGCACAAATGAGGGAATTGGAATTCCGAAAGATAAGAAGGAATTTGTTTTTGCCAAATTCTTCCGCGCGAAAAACGCCGAAGAGGCCCAGAATGAGGGCACGGGACTCGGCATGTATACCAGCCGGGAACTCGCAAACGTCAACAAGGCGAAGCTTTGGTTTGATAGCGAGGAAAATAAGCAGACAACCTTTTATTTGCAATTAAAATCTTTTTAAGTATTTTTATATGGAAAAGAAAAAAATTTTAGTGGTTGAGGATGATAAATTTTCATTCAAACTCTATACGCATCTGCTTACCGAGGCGGGATATGAGGTGGCTTCCACGCCGCGCGCTTCCGAGGCGTTTGACCTCGCTAAACAGTTTAATCCCGCCCTCGTGATCGCGGATTTGATGCTTCAGGATGGAAACGGCTTCGACGTAATCAAGAAATTACGCCAAACCGAACAATTCAAAAATACGCCTATAATTACCCTCTCAAACTTGGGACAGGATGCTGATAAAAAAGAAGCCTTGAAGGTGGGGGCCGATAAATATTTTGTCAAAAGTAACACCCGCTTCCAGGAAATAATCGCAACAATCGAAGAAATGCTTAAAGCTAAGGAATAAATCCACCGGCTTGAATTTTCCAGAGTCTGGCATAGACGCCGGATTCCTTTTTTAGAAGTTCGGCGTGTGTGCCGGCTTCGATAATCTCGCCGTGATCAACAACGACGATCCGATCCATCTTCATGATGGTCGAGAGGCGGTGCGCGATGACGATAACGGTTTTATTCTTCATCAGCTCGACAAGGGCTTCCTGGATCTTCGCCTCAGATTCGGAGTCAAGGCTCGAGGTCGCTTCGTCAAGCACGATGATCGGCGCGTTGCGCAGGATCGCGCGCGCGATAGCGACGCGTTGTCTCTCGCCGCCGGATAATTTAATTCCGCGTTCGCCTACGAAGGTGCCGTATTTGTCTGCGAGCTCCATAATAAACTCGTCACAGCGAGCGAGCTTCGCCGCTGTGATTACTTCATCGTCGGTAGCGTCCGGCTTACCGTATCGGATGTTCTCCATGAGCGAGCGATGGAATAGGATTGGATCCTGCGGCACGAGACTGATGGCACTCCAGAGGCTTTCTTGTGTCACGGCGGCGATGTTTTGTCCGTCGACAGTGATCGATCCGGCGCTGAGGTCGTGCATGCGCATCAGTAATTTTATTATAGTGGACTTCCCCGCCCCCGATGGTCCAATCAGCGCCACCTTCTCGCGCGGAGCGATCGCGAGGTTAAGTCCAGAAAATATTTTTCGTGTTTCGTGATAGTAGAAACCAACATTTTCAAAAATGATTTTACCACTTGCCACCTTTAGTTGCTTCGCATTTTGGATGTCGGTTATTTCGTGCGGAGTGTTCAGGATCAAAGTCATATCCTCGGCATCAGCTAGGTCAGAATAAAATTGCCTAAAAACTTTTCCAAAATTCCAAACTTTTTCAAATATAACCACCATGTAGGTTTGAATTAAAACAAAATCTCCAATCGTTAAAATCCCCTGCCGCCACAAGCCAATAGCTAAGTAAAAAATTGCTAGTTCAAGAGCGATGCACAGAAATCCTTGAACGCGCTGGAAAATAGTATCAAGATTCCAGGCGAATCGGCGCAGACGGCGAACTATCTCCAGGAGATTTTGGTATCCGTGTACTTCACGATTATAGCCGGTAAATAGCTTAACGGTGCTATTATTTGTGATCGTATCAGCAAGGTAGCCGGTCGTTTTGGTTTCCGCTTCACTGCGTAAAATGTCATATTTCAACTTGTATTGGGCGAGCAAAATGTTCATTGCTAAAAATAATAGAATCCAGACCGAGATACCTAGGCCGAGAGTAAAATGCGTTTTATACAGTATAGCCAATATAATGCCTATTTCAAGAATCAACGGAATAACGCTATACATCGTGCGATCCGCAATACGTTCAAAGGCGTGTGAAAAGTAATTGACGCGTTTGACAAGAGAGCCGACAAAATTATTATTAAAAAAAGAAAAAGAATGACGGTGCAAATATGTGAAGCATCGCAAACCTAAACTTTTCATGATGGAGGTCTGGAAAATTGTATTGGTGTAATCGCAGAGCAGCCAAAATAGCCAGCGCACCCCCTCCAGTATGGCCACCATTCCTAGAACCGTTAATAGCTGAGTGGCTAGGGTAGTCCGGTCTCCAGCTGATGTAAGAATATCAAAAAAACGCTTAAATAAAAGCGGAATAAAAACTCCGATGGCGGAGGAACCAATCACGCCAAAAAGCAAAAAAAAGGCGGCAAGCTTCTGCTTTTTCACTTCTTGCCAGTAGAATTTGAGTGTAAGTTTGGTGTTATTTTGCATACGAATAGCAATTCTACACCAAATTTGGACGATTGTCAAAGGAACAAAAAAGAGGTGGCGAACCCACCCCTACCCCGCCCAAGCGGGGATTACGGAAGTTTTCGGTACTTGTTGCCGACGCGGAGACGAGAAAGCTCCTTTTCGATTTTTGTTTGAAGCGCGGTATAGTCGACGTCTTCTCCATGGCGAGCTTCGGCCATGAGCTTGACGGCGCGATCGTGCGCTTCGGTCGCTTGGGTGAGATCGATCTCGTGAGCGTGTTCAGCTGTATCGGCGAGAATTACTACTGAGCCATCATTCTTTACCTCCACGAAGCCACCGGATACTGCCAGGCTTGATTCCTCACCATTTTTCAAATATCGCAATTCACCCGGCTTCATAACAGATACCAGCGGGATGTGATTATTCAGAACAGTAATCTCACCATCGGCAGTCGGCACGGTCACCTGAGTAATTTCCTCGGATGAGACGGTGCGTTCAGGAGTGATAATTTGGAATTTCATATAAAATGTGAGTTGCAGGACCTCATCCTAGCCTTCTCCTTGAAGGAGAAGGAAACGATTCCCCTCTCCTCCAAGGAGAGGCGGGGTGAGGTCCAGTCGTCAAATTATTTTTTAACTTCGTCGATGCTTCCTTTCATATAGAACGCCTGCTCTG
>JBBTSL010000178.1:0-2339 GCA_038064745.1 Patescibacteria group bacterium
GGAGCTCGATGGGATCCCCGGCCTACTTCTGCTTCTCAAAAATAGCGAAGTCGACCGCGCTGTGGGCGGGCGTGACACCGAGAGCGCCGGTGCCGAATTTCATATCGACTCCTTCGTCGGCAATAATCTTCACTGTTATTTTCTCACCGCAGAAAACCGCTTCAAGATTTTTACCCAGATACTTTTTGTAGCGCTTATCTTCGGGGTTCACCGCCACCGCCGTATCGCCAAGTTTTGTCTCCGGGCGAGTGGTCGCAATAGTTATCGGAAAATTTTTGTCGTATTTGAAATAATAAAGTTTCGCCGGACGCTCGACATAGACGAGCTCGTCATCGCTACAGGTGGATTGCCCCTTCACCGACCAATTCACCACGCGATAGCCGCGGTAGATAAGGCCGTCATCATACATTTTCTTGAAGACCGTGCGCACCGCCTTGTTCCTCGGCTCATCAAGCGTGAAGGCCTCACGACTCCAATCAAGCGACGCTCCCATTTTCTTGCATTGCGTCACGATCGTATCATGACTCTCCTGCGCAAACTGCCGGACGCGTTCCAAAAATTTCTCGCGGCCGAGTTCCGTCTTTGGTTTTTTAAAACCTTCTTCTTTGATCAGCTTACTCTCAACTTTTGTCTCGGTCGCGACCGCCGCATGATCAGTCCCTGGGATCCAGAGCGTCCGATCACCCTTCATCCGATGATATCGGACCATAATATCCTCGATCGCCAGCATCGCCGCATGACCCATATGAAGCGTGCCGGTAACGTTCGGCGGCGGCAACACGATCGAAAAATAAGGCGCCTTGGGCGAAGTAGTGCCGCTGGAAACGCATTCGTCAGGATTATAAAATCCGCTTTCTTCCCAGCTTTTCGAAATCTGATCTTCTACTTTTTTTGGCTCGTAAACTTTGGATAATTCAACTGGCATAAATAATTCAAAATCCCAATTTCCAAACCCCAATTACCAAATCGAATTGGACATTGGTCATTGTGATTTGGGATTTTACAAGTATCGCTTTAATATACATAATAATGCTGAATTATGCAAGTTTTTGGCTTATTACTGCTATTTTTATTGTATACGGCTTATTAAGGGCTTCTTCCGTTGACAGTATGAATTCTTTTTGCTAATATGAGCAATCCTGTCTAGGGACATATTATGGCATTAAGCGATTTTCAACAAGCCGATTTACTGATAAAAAACAGCAAATACATTTTGCTTATTTTTAATTCGCGTGACAATGGCGACGCGCTCTCCTCCGCCCTAGCCATGAAAACTCTCTTTGAGAAGCAACACCGCGAGGCTGATGTGGTGTGCGGTGATTTCAAGGCGCCGAAGCAATTTAGCTTCCTGCCGTATATCGGGAGCGTGAAGTCCGCTCTCGCCAATCTTCAAAAATTTATTATCAAGGTGGATGTTTCAAAAACTGCCATCGAGTCTCTGAGCTATGATATCAAAGATTCCACACTCAGCATCTACGTCACGCCAAAGGACGGCATCATCGGAAAGAACGAACTTCGTACCGCACAGTCAACGTTCAAATACGACCTCATCATCACCTTCAACACTCCCGACCTCGAATCCTTGGGCGCAACCTATCTGAACAATACCGATCTTTTTTTCCGCGCGCCCATCATCGCTATCGACCATCTACCCAACAATGAACGCTACGGGAAAATTAATCTGATCGATCTCGCGGCTACCTCCTCGGCGGAAATAATCTACAAATTGATAAAGGAAATCGATGAACAGCGCCTCGATGCCGATCTCTGCACCACCCTGCTCGCCGGTATCACGGTGGCGACAGGCAGCTTCAAAAACTCGAACATGTCTCCCGCTACGATGCAGATCGCAAGCGACCTCATGTCGCGCGGAGCGGACCTGGAGAAAATAATGCAAAACCTTTATCGCACCCGCTCGATCGCAACGCTCCGCCTCTGGGGGCAAGCTCTCAGCCACCTGCAAAGCAACCCCAAGATCGGACTCGTCTCAACCTCGCTGACCCATGATGACTTCTCGCGTTCGGGCGGTACGCCGGATGATCTCAGGGGAATTATTGATGAGCTGATCAGCAATAGCCCCGAAGCAAAAATAATTCTAGTGCTTTACGAAATCGAAAAAAGTAAAATCGGCGGAATAATCGCCAGTGAAAAAAATTTCGACGTTCTTCATGTTGCGCGTTCGCTACATCCAGATGGCACCAAGCGTCTCGCGCATTTTATAATATTAGAAAAAACTCTGAGGGAAGCGGAAGAAATAGCGATGAATACCATCGCGGAAGCTATGCCACAAAAATGAGAATCGGAAAAATGCCGAACCACTAGACCTCACCCCGCCTCTC
>JBBTSL010000179.1:0-2940 GCA_038064745.1 Patescibacteria group bacterium
GATCAAGGAATATGAGACGTACGATCGTAGTCGCCGTTGGTATTTCGTTATGGTGGCGATCGGACTCCTTCTCATCGCGTATGCCATGATGTCGGCGAATTATTTGTTTGCGCTCGTGGTAATTTTGTTTGGGATTGTTCTATACGTTCATGAGATGCAGGAGGCGATCGATGTTTATTTCGCGATCACCGAGACGGGGATTATTATCGGGCGGAAATTTTATCGTTTCAGCGAGCTCGAGGGATTCTGGCTCATCTACAATCCGCCGGAGGTTAAAAATTTATATTTCCGCTTGAAAAATGTAGTTCGTTTTCGGGTGAAGATTCCGCTTCTGGATTTCGACCCACGCCCGATCCGGGAATACATCAAGCAGTTCCTGACCGAGGAGACGGAGCACGAGGAGGAGCCGCTTTCCGATCGTTTAGCAAGAGTTTTTAAGATTCATTGAAATATTTATAAAAATAAAATAACGCCGTATATGGCGTTATTTTATTGTGCACCCATTAGGAGTCGAACCTAAATTTTCGGCTTCGCAGGCCAATGTCCTATCCATTGAACGATGGGTGCAGATCTGATTTTTCTGCAAAAGACTAGGCAGAACTATATCATATATTCCACATAATTTCAAGGGCAGGGTGATTTCATTGACTATTTTCCCATAATCAGGCTATATTTAACTGGTAATAAGCGACCGCAGAATAGTCGCTCATCGCGGAGGCATGGCAGATGTCAAAACTTATCGAAATGGCAGTGTTGAGAACAGCGGTGCTAGCCCTGACTATCGCGATGATTACTCTGGCTCAGGCAGAGGAAAATTTGATCGCGTATCTAATCTTTACCGCTTTTGCGATCGGTTTTTTCTGGGAGGCTTTCCCGAGCTGGCAGGCTGTTTGGAAAAGTTGGCGGAAATCCGTAGAGTCTGGCGGTCAGGACAAGAAGTAATCGAGGCCACCTCGGCCTCGCCCAGAAGCCCCGTGTTCACACCGGGGCTTTCACTTTTTTAAAAAATTTCACAGTGTCTGGCTCCTCCCCCTCACCAAGGGGGAGTTAGAGGGGGTTTGCCTTCCTCGAAGCTGCCGAGAGCTGTTCGGCGTTTATATTTCGAGTCGCAAAGGACGGCAAACCCCTCCGCGCCTCCCCTTGGAAAGGGGAGGGAGCGACTTAGCCCAATCGAGAATCGTGTTATAATACGTCGCATATGGATCTTAACACCAAAATCGAAACTCTCACCAAAGTCGGCAAAACCACCGCCAAAAAACTCGAACGGCTGGGGATTTTTACTGTTTACGATTTATTAAATTATTATCCTTTTCGTTATGAAGATTTCAGCCGTATCGAACCGATCGGAAATCTCCATGAGGGAGAGGTGGTGACAGTGAAGGGCGCCATCGAGCTCATCGCCAATCGGCGCATCAGGAATCGCCGCAGTATCACCGAGGCGATCCTGACTGACGCTAGTGGTAGTATTCGTTTGGTTTGGTTCAATCAACCTTATCTCGCTGATAGCCTTCCGTCCGGGACGGAAGTTTATATTTCCGGTACAGTTAAGCGGGATAAGATTGGATTACAATTTGTAAGCCCAGCCTATGAATTATCGAGGGGACGCAACATACACACCGGGCGACTCGTCCCGATGTATCCGCTCACTGAAGGGATAACTCAGAAGCAGATACGATTTCTGGTCGAGCAATCTTTACCGGCCACGGCGGAACTAAGCGATTGGCTGCCGGAAGAAATTAGAAAACAAAATAATTTGCAGGATTTCGCGGAGGCTGTCCGGCAGATTCACTTTCCGGAATCGAACGAAAAATTAGCCATTGCTACCGAGCGTCTGAAATTTGATGAATTATTTCTGATCCAGATGCGGGCCGAACTCTCGCGTTTTGAAAGAACCGTCGTGAAGGCGCCACCTCTCGCATTTCATGAGGAGGAAATTAAAAAATTTGTGGCCGGCCTGCCTTTTGCTCTCACCAAAGATCAGAAAGTTGCGGCTTGGGAAATTTTGCAGAATATCGCCGGCACGATGCCGATGAACAGATTGCTCTCAGGAGACGTCGGCTCTGGGAAGACGGTAGTAGCTGCGATCGCTCTATATAATACCGCCCTCTCTGGTTTTCAGGGCGCTCTGATGGCGCCGACGGAGATATTGGCGAAGCAGCATTTTGATTCGATTTGTAAACTTTTACCTGATAAACGAGTTGTTTTGTTTACGAGGTCGCAAAAATTCAAAAAGGAACTTAAAAAAATTATTGCTTCGGGCGAAGCGGATATTATAATCGGCACGCACGCGCTTCTATCGGAAGGAGTCGAATTTAAAAAGATCGGATTGGTTGTGGTGGATGAGCAGCATCGCTTCGGTGTTTTACAGCGTAAGGTGATCAGGGGCAAAGGAAGGCAAACCCCACCTAACCTCCCCTTGGACGCGAGTCACAAAGGACGGCAAACCCACTCTAACTCCCCCTTGGAAAGGGGGAGGAGCCAGGGAGGTGTGCATTTCCTCAGCATGACAGCTACGCCGATCCCGCGTTCGCTAGCGTTGATGCTCTATGGCGATTTGGACGTATCAATAATTAGAGAAATGCCGCCGGGGAGAAAACCGGTCATGACTAGGATTGTCGAGTCGCACAATCGCGAGAAGGCTTATGATTTTATTAAAAAGGAAATTGAGAAGGGTGGGCAGGTGTTTGTGGTGTGTCCGTTGATTGACGGCGGGACCTCACCCTACCCTCTCCTTGAAGGAGAGGGGGTAAGCGATAAAAAATCGGTAATGTCAGAATACAAAAAATTATCGGAGCAGATTTTTCCGAAATTGAGAGTAAATTATCTGCATGGCAGGATGAAGGCGGACGAAAAAGAAAAAGTAATGTCAGCGTTTAAAAATAAAGAGTTCGATATTTTAGTCGCGACTTCGGTGATCGAGGTTGGGGTGGATGTGCCGAA